>PLNY01000208.1 GCA_003141915.1 Anaerolineae bacterium
CCCAGATTTTTGAGATGATACAACCAAAGCTCTAAAACCATAATTCAGGAAAGAAACTATGATATCCAGCAAAATTATATATGCAAAAGTCAACGTGCTGCCTGTCCTGTGTTATTCAGGGCGAGTCCGCAATTTACGATGATCGAAATCAACGAAAGGTAATCAATCATGAAAAATCTGTCCGATAAATCATTTCAAACGCGCGCCGTGCATGCGGGCGAGCGCGTGCCTCCTGCCGATTACACGCCTGTGACTACGCCTATCTGGCCCAGCGTCGGATATCTGTATGAAAGCATGGACGATCTGGACGCGGTCTTTGGAGGCGCCAAGCACGGCCAAATCTATTTGCGATATTCGAATCCAACCACGGAAGCTTTTGAAAACGCCATCGCAGATTTGGAAATGGCCGAAGCCGCGCAAGCGTATGGCTCTGGCATGGCGGCCATCCACGCTTCGTTGTTGGCCGCAGGGGTGAAAGCGGGCACGTCGGTGGTTGCCGCGCTGGATGTTTATGGTGCGACCTTTTCCCTTTTACGATCTTTGTTCAAAAGCCTGGATGTGAACGTCCGCATGGTGAACGTGACCGATCATGCGGAAGTGGAAACAGCCCTAAAGGAAACTCATGCAGTTGTGCTTTTCGTTGAATCAATTTCTAATCCACTACTAAAGGTAGCCGATATTCCAGCTCTTGCAAATCTCGCGCATCATTACGGGGCATCTTTCCTGGTGGATAATACTTTCGCTTCGCCGTATCTGGTCAACCCGCTCAAGCTCGGTGCGGATTTCTCGATACACAGCGCCACGAAATATCTTTCCGGTCATGGCGACGTGCTAGCAGGCGTGGTCGCCACCTCCAAAGAAAACAAAAGCAAACTTTACGAATTGAACAAATTGGTCGGCGGAGTGCTGGGTCCGTTCGAGGCGTGGCTGGCTTTGCGCGGCTTGAAAACTCTGCCTTTGCGGATGAAACAACAATGTCAAAACGCCCAGCAGGTTGCTGAATGGCTCGCAAAACATCCGCGCGTCAAGAAAGTTAATTATCCGGGGCTTTCGGATCATCCTCAACATGCTTTGGCAAAGAGTCTGTTTGAAGATAAGGGTTACGGCGGCGTTCTTTCGTTTGAAATAGCTGGCGCTGATAAAGCTCAAGTCTTTCGCTTCATGGAATCCTTGACGATTTGCCTGCCAGCCACTACGCTCGGCGACGTTTATTCGCTGGTTCTTCATCCCGCCACATCGTCGCATCGCAGCCTCACCGCAGAAGAACGCGCCCGCGTCGGGATTCCCGATGGGCTGGTGCGTTTATCGGTGGGAATCGAATCGGCGGAGGATATTCTGTCTGATCTGGAATCAGCACTGTCGAAGTAGGAACGTTGTATTTCGTCTCATAACCGGAAGAGGAATAACGGCGCATCAATGGTATAATCAACGTATATTCCGGGATCGACGGGCTTCGAGCGCCAGTCCTTTTGTAGGGCTGGCGTTTTATTATTGATTGGATCGTGAAGGAGATAGCCATGAATTTCCATGAAGGCGATACAGTGATGCACTGGACCTATGGGCTTGGGAAAGTTGTCCGGTTGGAAGAGAGGGCTTTATCCGGAAAGAAAGAACTTTATTATGCGGTTCAGATTGCCGATATGACGGTTTGGGTTCCAGCGGACGAAAAGCTTGAGAACCGCTTGCGGCCTCCAACTTCCAAAGCGGAGTTCAAGAAACTGATGAACATTCTTTCCAAACCGGGTGATCCGCTGCCGGATGACCGCCATGAACGAAAGACTCTGCTGACGGAATTGCTGAAGAATGGCCGCGCTGAATCGCTCTGCCGCGTGATTCGCAACTTATCCACGTACCGGCATGTCCGTTCGTTGAATGACAACGATCAGGCGCTCTTGAGACGAACAGAAGAATCGCTGATCGGCGAATGGGGCTTTGCCCTGTCTATTACCCCGGCTGAGGCCGAACTTCAACTGCATCGTCTGCTGACAGCCGCTGGGGATTGAAGTTTGAAGAGAACCAAAAGGTTGACATTCTAAGACTTTAGAGTATATTTGTCGTTGACAATTTATAGAACGGGGAGCCTGTCGT
Source organism: Anaerolineae bacterium (assembly GCA_003141915.1). GTDB lineage: Bacteria > Chloroflexota > Anaerolineae > Anaerolineales > Villigracilaceae > Fen-1038. The sequence goes on from PLNY01000208.1 coordinate 2,089, forward strand.
AGGAACAGGCTGAGAGGAGCGTTAAACGCTCGACCCGCATTACCTGATCTGGTTAATACCAGCGGAGGGAACATCGTTTAATTCCAACCATCCTCCGCTGAGGATGGTTTTTTGTTGATATGGCTCGCACAATCATCTTTNNCGCCGAAGGTTCCCGAAGGGAAAAGGACGGAGGGGGTGAAGATGAAAGGTTTCAGTGCCTCGTATCGTCATCTTTGCCAATGGCGAATTGCCCAATATAGAAAAAGCCCGCGCACTCGTTCAAACGGATGATTACATCATCTGCGCCGACGGCGGTACGCGTCATGCGCTGGCGCTTGGATTGAAGCCCAACCTCATTGTGGGCGACCTCGACTCTGTAATGGATGTTGAATTGAAAATAGCAAGCGCCAAGATCGTTCAATATCCTCGCAATAAAAACGAGACTGATCTTGAACTGGCTTTGAATCACGCGCTGGTAAAAAAAACGTCGTCTATTTTGATCATCGGCGCATTGGGCGGACGTCTTGACCAGACGCTGGGAAATATTTCCCTGCTTTCCGATCCTCGACTTTCGACTCTCGATTGCCGACTCGATGATGGGGCGGAGGAAGTTTTCTTTTGCCGCGGCCGGTCTCGGATCGAGGGAGGACGCGGCGACATCGTCTCATTGATTCCGTGGAACGGCGCGGTCAAAGGCATTCGCACGCACGGATTGCGCTGGCCGCTGAACAATGAATCTCTTGATCCGGATAAAACGCGCGGCATCAGCAATGAAATGCTCGATGCAGCCGCCGAAGTCAGCATTGAAACCGGATTGCTTCTGATCAACCACCGTCGTTTGTAGAAAGGAAAATCATGAAACGTTTTTTGTTCGTCCTGGTAGTCTTGTCAGTTCTAGTTGCATCCTGCGCGCTAAAACCATCGGGGCCGCAAAGCCTCACCGTGATGACGCATGATTCGTTTGCTGTGAGCGATAATGTCATCCAGGCTTTTGAGCAGGCCAATAATGTAAAGGTGACTTTTGTCAAAGGCGGCGACGCAGGCGAGATGCTCAACAAGGCCATTCTCTCCAAAAGTGCGCCGCTGGCGGATGTGCTTTACGGTGTGGATAACACATTGCTCTCCGAGGCGCTCGATGCAGGCATTTACGAGCCGTATGCTTCACCTGCTCTGAAAAATATTCCCGCGGAGTTTCAACTTGACTCGTCGAACCAGGCTTTACCTGTGGATCATGGTTATGTCTGCGTTGTTTATGATAAAGCTTATTTCAGCGCGCATAATCTGTCCGCGCCGCAAAGTCTCGAAGATTTAACCAAATCGGAATATAAAGGTTTGCTCGTGATGGAGAATCCGGCTACCTCGTCTCCGGGTCTCGACTTTTTGCTTGCCACCATTAAACATTTTGGTGACCAAAACTATATCGGTTACTGGAAACAATTGCGCGCCAATGGCCTTGTCGTTGTGGATGGATGGGAAACGGCATATTACACCAACTTCACCGGCGGATCCGGTCAGGGAACACAGGCGCTGGTCGTTTCGTACGCGACTGATCCGGCATATGAAGTGATGTCGGCTTCAACGCCGATTGCCGAGGCGTCTGTCGCGGCAGTGGTTGGACCCGATACCTGCTTCCATCAAATTGAATTTGTCGGCATCCTCAAAGGGACTCAGCATCTCGCCCTCGCGCAAAAATTCGTGGACTTCATGTTGAGCGCGTCGTTCCAAACTGATGTCCCGGGGCAGATGGCAGTCTATCCCGTTGCATCGAATATTTCTTTGCCGGACGCGTTTACCAAGTTCGCCCCGATTCCATCCCAGCCCGCCGCGTTGAGCGCAGATGATATTGCCAAGAACCATGCTGCCTGGATTCAAGTCTGGACGAATGCGGTGCTGCATTAAATAAATCATGTAGGGGCGACTGGCCAGTCGCCCCTACAGAAAAATGAAATCAATTTTTTCCCGCCGTATCTTGATTTGGTTCGCACCGCTGACTTTTCTCGGCGTATTATTCTTTTATCCGTTTTTTCGGATTCTCTCTTTTGGCTTGAGTTTTGAGACTCTCAAAGCGAATAATCTTCAACTTGCTTTTCACGTTTTATTTTTTACTTTTTACCAAGCTTCTTTATCAACCCTGCTCACCTTGTTGATTGGCTTGCCATCGGCGTATCTCTTTGCCCGTTTTGACTTTCATGGCAAATCGCTTTTGCGTGCGCTGACCACGGTTCCGTTTATGTTGCCGACCGTTGTGGTCGCGGCAGGGTTCAATGCGTTGCTCGGTCCGCGTGGCTGGATCAATCTCTTGCTCATGCATCTATTTGCATTGAACGGTCCACCGATTCAATTTGTCGGTACATTGGGCGCGATTTTGCTGGCTCATGTTTTTTATAACACAACGATTGTGATTCGCGTGGTCAGTAACGCGCTTTCCAGGCTCGATCCAAAATTGGAACAAGCTGCGCGTTCTCTCGGTGCGAACGAACGTCGCGTCTGGTGGAATGTGACATTGCCCTTGTTGCGTCCTTCGATATTAGCTGCCTCATTGCTCGTCTTTTTATTTGACTTTACCAGCTTTGGCGTCATCCTTTTGCTGGGCGGTCCGACCTTTGCCACGCTCGAAGTGGAGATTTATATCCAGGCTTTGCAAATGTTAAATCTTCCCGTGGCTGCCTTGCTTGCGTTCATTCAATTGCTTTGCACATTGGCTTTCTCGATCCTTTACACTCGCCTCTCGACTCGTATCGCGGTTCAATCTGCACCGCGCTCGACGAGTAAACATAAAGCAAATACCACTAAAGAGAAAATCTTTGTCTTTGCATTTTGTGTTTTGCTCTTTACATTTTTTATTCTTCCCATGCTTGCCCTTCCGCTTCGTTCTGTTACCCGCCTCGCAGCGGATCGCGGCCAGCAAACCCAAGTTTACTATGGCTTGACCACCGATTACTATACAGAGTTATTCATCAATCGCCGCAACTCACTGTTTTACGTCCCGCCGATTAATGCCGCACTGAATTCACTAGGTTATGCAGGTGCAACCGTGATCCTTTCCTTGTTGCTTGGCTTTCCCGCTGCATCTGCACTTGCCAAACCGGGCCGCTTGGAAAAGATTCTCGATCCGATTTTGATTCTTCCGCTCGGCGCATCCGCGGTAACGCTCGCATTAGGATTCATCATTGCATTTGGTCGCTTATTGATTTCACCGTGGCTTGTTCCATTAGCACATACCTTGGTCGCTTTGCCGTTTGTGATTCGAACGCTTCAACCTGCCATCGCATCGATCCCCGACCGATTGCGTCAAGCCGCGACGACTTTAGGTGCATCGCCGTTCCGTGTTTGGCAGAATGTGGATTGGCCCATTCTCAGCCGTGCAACTTTGAGCGCGGCGACATTTGCATTTACCATTTCGCTCGGCGAGTTCGGTGCGACTCTTTTATTGGCGCGTCCCGATTATCCGACCATTCCCATTGCGATTTATAATTTTCTATCCCAACCCGGCGATTTGAATTATGGTCAAGCTATGGCAATGGCAACTCTCTTGATGGCGCTTACTACGGCTGGCATACTACTCATTGAAAAACAACGTCTGCCCGGCGTGGGAGAATTTTGATGCTCGAAGTACGCGGTATTTATAAATCATATGAAGCCCAATCGCTTCTTCAAGGCATTTCATTTCTTGTTGGAACTGGCGAGACGATTTGTCTGCTTGGTTCATCTGGAAGCGGTAAATCAACTCTGTTGCGGATGATTGCGGGACTCGAACCTCCGATTGCGGGACAAATTCTGTGGGATGGGATTGATCTCGCCACCACGCCGCCTCATCTTCGGGACTTTGGGTTGGTCTTTCAAGACTATGCACTTTTTCCTCACCTCGACGTTTTCGATAACATTGCTTTTGGTTTGAAAATGAAGAACTGGAAAAGTGATGAAATCAAAACACGCATCGATGAAGTCTTGGAGTTGGTGAATCTGCGCGGCTTCGAGCATCGCAAGGTCACGGATTTATCCGGTGGAGAACAGCAACGCGTTGCCTTGGCGCGCGCACTGGCGCCGCATCCGCGTTTGCTGATGTTCGATGAGCCGCTCGGCGCATTGGATCGCGCTTTGCGCGAAGATCTGCTCAACGAATTACGCGGCATTCTTCATCGAACTAAAATCCCGGCCATTTATGTGACTCATGATCAGGATGAAGCATTCACCATTGCCGATCGCGTTTTGCTTTTGCATGATGGACAAATTGTTCAACAGGGAACTCCCGCGGAGGTTTGGTCAGCGCCAAATTCGGTTTGGGCGGCGCAATTTCTTGGATTGGGAAATATAATTGAAGGGAAAATAATTAATGGAAAGAAAGTCGAAACGAAGGTTGGAAATTCCTCAATGACATGTAATCATCCGCATCAGGTTGGAAAAAAAGTTCATTTGTTGGCGCGCCCACTGGCAGCGGAGAATGAAGCGAATCAAATTCGCGGGCGCGTGTTGGATGTAGTCTTTCAGCAGGATCGATTCAAAGTCACGCTGGATAATGGCCTGTATTTTTATCTAAAAGAAGAAATGAAGATCGGACGAATGCTCGACATCAAAGTCAAATTGGAATGTCTGCAATGAAAGAAGCCATTAAAGTTTTAAAGAAAAATTTAAGCGACGAAGTCACATGGCAGTATGAAGGACAAGTATTACGCCGCAAATTGAATGCTGTTGTGTTGGAAGCGTTCTTCAACCGTCCCGATATGCCATTTATCGACATAATACTGAAAGAGAACGATCGTTTTATCGAGACGTTTTATACTGATCGCTGGTATAACATCTTTGAAATTTATGACCGCGATGATGACAAACTCAAGGGTTGGTATTGCAACGTCGGCAGGCCCGCAGTGCTGACTGAGGATTCTGTTTCGTACGTTGATCTTGCTTTGGATTTGTGGGTATCCGCAGATGGAAAGCAAACTGTGCTGGATGAAGATGAGTTCGATGTTTTACCGCTTAACGATTCGGAACGGGAAAAAGCGTTCAGCGCCCTCGCAGAACTTCAACAATTATTTTGGAGAAAACAATAGCCTCCGATTTTCACGGAGGCTATTGTTTTTATGACATTTGTAAGATGACGCCAGTGCCTTGTTGAAGGAGTCTGTCTCCGTTGTTCCAGAGCCATTGGATTCCATATCCTCCAACGANNATCCAACGACAGCAATACAACAGCAACACAGTACAACGATCACGATGATGGCAATGATCAAAACGGTGTTATTGTTTTTCTTTGCTGGCGTCGGCGTAGAATCTGGGTTGATATCCATGGGTTGATTAGTTTCGTTCATTTATGCCTCCACGTAAGAGTTTTGATTTCCGCGCTCAGGCGGTTTCATTTTTGCTCGTTCGACGTGCCCACCACCATATTAGCAACACAATGGCAATGATAATCAAAACAGCAATGGCAATCGGAGCGAGAATGGACAAAAGAGATACAACCGTTGATGTAACATCTTCGGCAATACTGACGGGCACGTTTCCCGCGCCGGCGGTCGTGGCTGTGACGATGGGGCGGACGGCCGCGGATTTGACCACGTGCACGCTACCGGCGACTAGCAATCCGCAAGCGAGCGCAATGATCGGATTGATGCCAGTGATGATGTTGGTGCTGGCGGCAAATACAATCGCTCCAGCCACGGGACGCACAAAAGTCTGGATCAGGTCGTTGACGTGATTCGCAACCGGAAGTTTATCCGCCAGCATTTCGATGATGAGCAGGATGCCAATCAGAATCAAGATGTATGGATTCGCAAGCGCGTCATACGGCGGATTGAGTTTGATGAGATTGGTATAGTGAGCGATCACACCGATGACCAAGAGCGGAATGTAGGCATTCAGGCCTGCACTGGCTGAAAGCCCAAACGCCGAAAAAATTCCTAGCAATAAATCCATAATGATCTTTTATCCTGTCAGTCCGGGGAAGCCAGTCCACGTATGAGTGAGGTTGAAGCGGAACAGGTCAATGCCGATGATGAGTATAAAAGCCAGTGTTAGTCCGGCAACAGCAGGAAGCCACAACTGGCGAAGATGCTCGAAAGCATTATCCTGTTTCATGATCATCACCCAGACGATGCTGAAGACCATTGCTAATAAAGCCAGCACTCCGAGCGTGCTAAGGATCGCGATGAAATATAGAACCGCGTCAAGATTGCTCAAAGCGCCGAAGTCGAAAAGAAGCACGATGCCGACTAAAAGTCCGAATTGAGGCCATTCGAGGGCGGGCTTCTCTTCAGGCACGCGCCAGATTGTCTGGTTGTACATCGGATAAAGAACAGATGCCATCGCAATTCCCATGCCGCTTCCGGTAAAGACTCTTTCCACGTTCGTGGTCACATACAGGTTCGGGATTTTTGCGAAAGCACTTCCATAACTTTGTTTGAGTAGTGCGAGGTAGGAATTGCTTCCATCAATCGCAAAAGCGAGGAAGAAAATAATGAGTATCGCGATGATGCCGCGATTGGGAAGTTTGCTCCTCTTGCGGCTGATGAATCCTTGAAGGATCAATGCGATAGCAGCGGCGTTGAACTCGCCTGTACAGCGCGCACACAAGGGAAATTGGATTCCATTTACAAAGAGCGAGTGAGATGAAAGCCGGTGACAGACCGCGTAACCGATTGCGTCCAGCTTGCCCATCAAGCCGGGCGGCGCGATATAAATCCAAGCACTCAACGCGACCAAAGCCGCGATGGGAACAAACCACTTCGCCAAAGTTTGGAATCGGGGTGCAGGCTTTTGTTCTATCATGGGATGATTATATGGGGATTGTCTGCGAAAAGCAAGAAAGAGTATGGATTGGAGTATGATAGAACATTAACCTGCTCGTTATGGAGGAACGATCTATGAAACGAATTGGAATCTTAACCGGCGGCGGCGATGCGCCCGGACTTAACGCCGTCATTCGTGCGGCAGTGAAAACAGCCATTCTGCAATATGAATGTGAAGTTTATGGAGTGCTGGATGGATACGATGGATTTCTGAAAGACAATGGAGTGATTCCGTTAAGCTTAAAGGATGTCAGCGGGATTTTGCCGCGTGGCGGAACCATCCTCGGCGCGGCCAATCGCGGCAATCCTTTTGCCCGCAAGATCATGCAAGATGGTAAAGAAGTCACCGTGGATAAATCGGATGAGTTGATCAATTCGATGATGCAATCCGGATTGGATGCTTTGCTGGTCCTCGGCGGCGATGGCACGTTGCGAATTGCACATGAACTATATCAAAAAGGTATCCCTGTGATCGGTGTTCCCAAAACAATTGACAACGACATTGGCGGAACGGAAGTGACCTTTGGCTTCGACACTGCCCTGAATATTGCTACCGAGGCGATTGACCGTCTTCACACTACAGCTGAAGCGCATCATCGCGTCATGGTGCTGGAATTGATGGGACGTGAAGCCGGCTTCATTACGTTGCACGCCGGAATCTCGGGCGGCGCGGATGTGATTTTGATTCCTGAGATTCCATTTAAGTTTGAATCTGTCATTGATAAAATTCGTCAGCGCATTGAGCGTGGTAGTTTGTTTAGCGTCCTCGCGGTTTCAGAAGGAGCGGAGCCGTTGGGTGGGACTCAAGTCTTCCCGCGCGGCGGGGATGAAATGTATGTGCCGCGCTTGGGCGGCATCGGCCACTCGGTGGGTGAGCATATTGATAAGCAGGGCTTTGAGACGCGCGTAACGGTGTTGGGACATTTGCAACGCGGCGGAACTCCCACCGCGTTTGATCGCTGGCTGGCGACGCGTTACGGCGCGGCCGCCGTCAGACTCGCGGCGCGCGGCGGGTTTGATCGCATGGTCGCGTTGCGCGGCGGTCAGATCACCGATGTAACGCTTGAAGAAGCATTGGCTGTTCCTCGCCGTGTCGATCTCAATGAAGATGCGGTCATCACCGCGCGCGGCATGGGAATTTCATTTGGAGATGAATAAATTAGATCGCATAATTAGGACATACTGTATATCAAAAGAGAGACAAACTTTATTTCGCTACGGCCATTGTCAGCCTGATGAGATTACCCACGATCTTACAGCCGGATAGTTTTGTTCCTTTGATTAAATCACCCAGCTCAACTGGCATCTTGCTGCCATTGCTCTGTACATAGTCCGTCCGATCAGACAGGCCATATTCTTGGGCATTGCGTTCGGCTATGGCCCTCATTTTTCAGTCCAAATTCCAAAATGTGGCCAAGGTTGAGTTGGTTCGCGGCTCATCTATCCGATGCTTTTTCGTTGCCAGCCACATTCTATCTTATTCTTGAGAAACCATACACGACTTGACTTTTGCTTGGAATTGGGCTAGAATGTTATCGATACCGATAACGATAACGGTATCGATAACAATGAACCAAAGAACAAGACGCGTAACAATAAAAGAAGTAGCAAAGGCCGCAAGCGTATCTACTCAGACTGTATCTCGAGTGATTAATGCGCGGCCAGATGTCGCGCCTGGCACTCGCAAAAGCGTCCAGAGTGTGATTGAGAATCTGGGATATCAGCCGAGTGCATTGGCTCGCAGCCTTATTCATCAGCGTAGTTATACTTTAGGAGTAGTAACGGCCGGCTTGAAATTCATCGGTCCTTCGCTTTCGCTTAACGGCATTACTGCCGTTGCGGAAGAAGCGGGATACGCTTTGCTATTAAAAGAGCTGCCTCGGTTTGATACCTACGATATAGAACCAATATTCCAGGCGCTTCTTTCTCGGCATGTGGATGGAATCATATGGGCCATCCCTGAGGTTGGTGAAAATCGAAATTGGGTGGGCAAACAATCTTTAAGATTAGATATCCCTATAGTTTATTTAACGATGGAACCTCGAGAGAATATTTCCATTGTCTCCATAGATAACTATCGTGGTGGACGACTTGCAATTTCTCATCTACTTGAACAAGGATATCGACACATTGGACATATTTCTGGGCCATTGGATTGGTGGGAAGCTCGTCAGCGCAAAGCGGCTTGGAAAGATGCATTGACTGATGCCGGTTTTGAGTGTCGCGATGAGTTCTGGGTGGAGGGAAATTGGTCCTCTGCAAGTGGTTCCCATGCAATTGAAAAGCTTCTTGAACGATATTCTGCAATGGATTCGGTTTTCGTTGCAAATGATCAAATGGCGCTTAGTGTTTTACAGGTTGCTCGCCAACGAGGAATAAGGATTCCAGAAGATCTGGGAATCGTCGGCTTCGATAATATCGTTGAATCTGGCTATTTTTGCCCTCCGCTGACGACTGTACAAAACGATCAACACGCGGTTGCAAAAATAGCAGTGGAAGAAATAATCAAAATTGTTGAATCAGGATGGCAGGACGTGGAACCCGCAGAGGTCAGGTCAATTATGCTCATGCCAACTTTAGTTGTAAGGCAGAGTTCGATGGGGTTACAAAGAACAGAAATAGACGGGGGGTTACAAAGGACAGAATATGGAAAGGAGGTGCATTCGGCAAAGAATTAATGAAAAACAAGAAATACAGAAGTGCCTGTTCAGGGGTTGGCCGCTCCAAGCAAGCGCTTCCGAGCGGAGAGATATTCCTATAAGGAATGTTCTTCGCGCGGTCCTATTATATATATCGCATTGAAATCTCCGCAAGGAGAAATAATATAGAATCCTCAACAAGGAGAGAAGATCATGTTTAACATCAAGACAATTGTATTCACGATCGTAGTAGTGGTTGCTATGAGCTTAGCGGCTTGTGCACCAGCGCCAACTGCTGCCCCGACAGCTGCTCCCGCTCCCACAACCGCTCCCGCTCCCACAACCGCTCCCGCTGCAGCTCCCACAACCGCTCCCGCTGCAACCGCCGCGGCAACAACCGCTGCACCCGCTGCAACAACCGGGCCTACTGCCGAGCCTACGTGGGACGCTTCCACTACCAAATCGGCCTGCGCACCCAACTGCAAGTATTCTGACATGGTAATGTGCTTCCCGCAGGAAGGTGCCGAAAGTGACTGGCGCACTGCCGATACTGCTTCATTCCAAGACACCGCTACCAAGTTAGGCATCAAGAAATATATCTTCTCTGATGCCCAGCAGAAGCAGGAAAACCAGATCGCTGCCGTACGCGCCTGCATCGCGCAGGGTGTGAGCGTGATTGCTCTGCCCCCTGTAGTTGAAGATGGTTGGGAAACCGTTTTGACCGAAGCCAAGAATGCCAATATCCCCGTCATTCTGATTGACCGCACCGCGAGCGCCCCTGATAATCTGTGGGCCTCCCACATTGGTTCCGATATGAACTTGGAAGGCAACCGCGCTGGCGCCGTATTCAATAAGCTACTCCCGAACGGAGGAAAGATTCTTGAAGTTTCAGGAACCACTGGCTCCAGCGCTGCAGTCGGCCGATCACAAGGAATCCGCGCTGCCCTCAATTCCAACATCACCGTTTTGGACTCGCAGACCGGCGACTTCACCCGCGCCGAAGCCAAGCCCGTGGTGGAAGCCTTCCTGCAGAAATACAAACCCGGAACGGATTTCCAAGGCATTGAGTTCCAGAATGACGATATGGGTATGGGCGGCCTCCCAGTTTTGCAGGCTGCTGGTATGAAACCCGGCGATGTCAAGATTGTCTCCTTTGACGGCACAAAGAATGGTTTCCAAGCCATGGTGGATGGCTGGTTCCAAGCTGATGTCGAGTGCAACCCTCTGATTGGACCGCAGGCTTTTGACAATGCGTTGAAACTCATGAATGGCATAAACATACCCCATGAGATTCTCACCNNGGGGAATGGCGTAGATATCCCCCATGAGATTCTCACCAATGAGACGGTATACTACCCGGACAATGCGGCACAATTACTGCCGACTCGTACGTATTAATCGTTCCGGCCGCTTATATAAGTTCCCGTAAGCGGATAACTGGGAGCGGCGTTGTAAAACGCCGCTCCCCAGCTAAAAGTAGCGCTATCCCCAAAAGCGGACGAATCCATGACAAATGCGAACGATCAAACAATTATCCAAACGATAGCAGGCGATTTATGAAAAACTTTAATCTCTTCTTCAACCGTATTCGTCAAAACCGGGTGTTCTGGCCGCTGGCCGCGCTGGTGNNTTTGACGGAATTTTCGCTCCTGGTTTCTTTAAGCTTCGGATCCAGGAAGGTCATTTGTACGGAAATCTCGTCGATATCCTTAACGACGCTGCCCCTTTGACACTGGCGGCCATTGGAATGACGCTGGTGATTGCAACGGGGGGGGTTGATCTATCGGTTGGCGCGGTGATCGCCATTTCGGGGGCAATGGGCGCGGTCTTAATTAATCCATTGTTTGGT
>PLNY01000429.1 GCA_003141915.1 Anaerolineae bacterium
GGCGAAAGCGCTCCGGTGATTCGCGAAGCGGGCGGTGACCGTTCCGCGGTCACCGGTGGAACGCGGCTTTTATCCGACTGGTTAATTATCCGCGTCACCGCCGATCCCGGCGAAGGATTCCTCGACCGCATGATCAGCCTCGTTGAAGGCGCGAAACGACAGAAGACTCCCAATGAAATCGCACTGAATATTTTGCTGGCCGGCTTCACGATTATTTTCCTGATCGTGTGTGCAACGTTATTACCTTACTCGCTTTATAGCGTGCAGGTTGCAGGAAAAGGCACGCCGATCACAATTACCGTGTTAATTGCACTGCTTGTCTGTTTAATTCCAACCACCATTGGCGGATTGCTTTCCGCCATTGGCATTGCCGGAATGGACCGCATGATACAGCGCAACGTGATTGCCATGTCGGGGCGCGCGGTCGAAGCCGCGGGTGATGTGGATGTCCTCCTGCTGGATAAAACCGGAACGATCACGCTTGGCAATCGTCAAGCCGTGGAATTGATTCCTGTTCCTGGGACCTCGGCACAGGAATTGGCCGAAGCTGCTCAGTTGGCTTCGTTAGCAGATGAAACTCCGGAAGGGCGCTCGATCGTTGTGCTCGCCAAGGAACAATATGGTTTGCGTGGCCGCACGATGGGATCCAGCAATGAAGCGCCGGAGGGAATGCACTTCATTCCGTTCACCGCGCAGACCCGCATGTCCGGTGTGGATTTCGATGGCACGTCGATCCGCAAGGGTGCGCCGGATACAATGACGGCTTTGATCCAATCAAACGGACATGTGGTTCCATCTGATTTGCAGATTTCAGTGGACAAGATTGCTCGTGCGGGTGGTACACCGCTGGTTGTGACTCAAAACGGTCAGGCGCTGGGTGTGATTCATTTGAAAGACATCGTCAAAGGCGGAATCAAAGAACGCTTCGCACATCTGCGGAAGATGGGTATCAAGACCGTGATGATTACCGGTGATAATCCATTGACCGCCGCGGCCATTGCTGCCGAAGCCGGAGTGGATGATTTCTTGGCGCAGGCTACACCTGAAACTAAACTCAAATTAATTCGCGAATATCAAACCGGCGGGCGATTGGTTGCGATGACTGGCGACGGCACCAATGATGCGCCCGCGCTGGCCCAAGCGGATGTCGCGGTTGCGATGAATACCGGCACACAACCCGCGCGTGAAGCCGCCAACATGGTGGACTTGGACAGCAATCCAACCAAACTCATTGAAGTGGTTGAGATCGGCAAGCAATTGCTGATGACGCGCGGCGCATTGACTACGTTCAGCATCGCGAACGATGTGTCGAAATATTTTGCGATCATCCCCGTGGCCTTTGCCGCTACCTATCCAATACTGGGCGTGCTCAACATCATGCAGCTGAATCCCCAGACCGCGATCCTCTCGGCAGTAATCTTCAACGCGTTGATCATTATTGCCCTCATCCCACTTGCTTTGCGCGGTGTGCCATACCGTCCGTTGGGCGCGGCACGCTTGTTGCGCGAAAATATCCTGATTTATGGCGTCGGCGGTGTGATTGCGCCGTTCATCGGGATCAAGCTGATTGACATGCTGTTGGCGGCATTGCATTTCGTCTAGGAATAAAAGACAAAGAGGTATCCTATGAAGAAGAACGGCTCGTCGCTTTCATCCGAAATAATCCTTCAATCTGCAGGCAGCGTCTTGGCGACTGCGGCGGCGACTCTAATCCTGTTTCTCATTGGCCGCGATGCGCTGGGCGAAACAGTCATCGCCTTGCTTTATATCCTGGTCGTTGGCTGGGTCACTGCCAGCTGGGGGCAGTGGCCGGGGATTATTTCGGCAATCGTCTCCGCCTTGTGCTTTGACTTTTTTTTCATTCCTCCGTTCTATACTTTTGTGATTGGTGAACTGGAAGGCTGGCTGGTCCTGGTGATCTATTTGATAGTAGCCATCTTAATCGTTGGCCGCATTCAGTCTGGTTTATCCAAAGCGGAAGCCAGTGAACGGGATGCAATTTTCATGTATGAACTGAGCGCAGTTCTGGCTGGTCTGCATACACGCGAAGATATTGCCAATACTTTGGCAAAACACCTTCAAAGGATGTTCGGCGCCGAACTCGTCGAGGTTTCTCTTCAGCCATCTGGTCAATCACAATTTATCAGCGCCAGTGTGCCGAGCAATGGTTCAACCAGCACGAAACCCGATTTGATGTTGCCCATCATGGGAATTTCCGCTCCGGGATTGATCGGCGAGATCCACCTTTGGCGAGGCCACGGATGGCTCCCACCGGAAGATGGCCGATTGTTCCGCAACTTTGCAACACAAGTTGCCTTGGCGCTCGAACGCGCCCAACCCGGCAAATGATGTTGTCGCTGATAAAAAATAAATAAAGGATATGATATGTTCCAACAACTTAAACCCGCTCTTATATTGCTTGCGTTATTTACCTTGATTACTGGTGTGATCTATCCGCTTGTCGTGACCGGTATCGCTCAACTTGCTTTTCCATCACAAGCGAACGGCAGTTTGATGATCAAGAATGGCAAAGCCGTCGGCTCGGAATTGATTGGACAGTCATTCGACGATCCAAAATATTTCTGGGGAAGGCTTTCCGCAACCGGTCCATTTCCATACAATGCTTATTATGCTCAGACATTGACCGCATCATCCGGATCAAATTACGGGCCGTTGAACCCGGCTTTGATACAGGAAGTTCAGGGGCGGATTGACGCGTTGAAGGCAGCGGATCCAGCCAACGCCGCGCCAATTCCTGTTGACCTTGTCACCTCATCCGGCAGCGGGCTTGATCCGGATATCAGCGTGGCAGCAGCTTACTATCAAGTTCACCGCGTGGCTGTAGCGCGCAATTTAACGGATGCTCAAGTCAAAGCATTGGTAGATCAATATACCGAAGGCCGACAGTTCGGTTTTCTCGGTGAACCGCGCGTCAATGTACTCAAGTTGAATCTGGCTTTGGATGGATTACAATAAAGTGGATGAGCCCTGAATCGAATCGCCCCGATCCAGATAAACTTCTTGAGCAGTTGCAAGAGGAAGAGAAGTCTGCAAAACGCGGGCGGCTCAAGATTTTCCTGGGTTACGCCGCGGGAGTTGGCAAAACCTATGCGATGCTTGAGGCCGCCCGTCAAAGAAAATTAGAGGGAATAGATGTTGTAATCGGATATCTCGAGACCCATAAGCGGGTCGAGACCGAGCGAATTGCGCAAGGGCTGGAAACCATCCCGCGCAAATCTATTGAATATCATGGCGTTGCGCTCACCGAAATGGACGTGGACGCCATTTTGATTCGTCATCCCAAACTGGCCCTGGTGGACGAACTGGCACATACCAACGCTCCCGGCTCACGTCACCCCAAACGTTATTTGGATGTGGAGGAATTGCTGGAAGCGGGGATCGATGTGTACAGCACACTGAACGTTCAGCACCTTGAGAGCTTGAACGATGTGGTTGCACAAATCACCGGTGTGTTGGTTCAGGAAACCATTCCGGATCGCGTCCTTGATGAAGCCAACGAGCTGGAGTTGGTTGATCTGCCTCCCGAGGAACTACTGACGCGCTTGCGCGAGGGCAAAGTTTATGTCCCTGATCAAGCGATGCGCGCGATCCAGGATTTTTTTCGCAAAGGGAATCTCACTGCACTGCGTGAGATGACCATGCGCCGCGCGGCGGAACGCGTCGATGATCAGATGCGTTCCTATATGCAGACACAAGCCATTGCCGGGCCGTGGGCGGCGGCAGAGCGTTTGCTCGTTTGCATCAGTCCCAATCCCCTGGGAGAGCGACTCGTTCGATCAGCGCGCCGCCTTGCTGATGAACTTAACGCTGAATGGACGGCGGTTTATGTTCAGACACCTCACGATATTACTCTGCCACAACAAAAGCGCGACTTTGCCACAAGCTCGTTGCGGCTTGCGGAGGAACTCGGGGCGCGCACGGTGGTGCTTCCATCCCATAGTTCGGCAATTGCTCTAGCGAATACGGTTATCAGTTTCGCCCACAAGAATAATGTTACAAAAATTGTGGCGGGCAAGCCCTTGCGTCCGCGTTGGATGGAGCTTCTGCGCGGTTCTTTTGTGGATGAACTGATCCACAGAAGTGGTGATATTGATATTTATGTGGTGCCCACTTCCGAGCCAGCACGTATGCCTCCGGAGGAAAATCCACTTCGCCCACATAGTCACGTATCAGCTTATCTGTTGAGTCTGATCTTGGTTGTTGCGGCAACGGCAGTCGGTTATTTAATCGGCCATAATATTTCACCGACCAATCTAGTGATGGTTTATCTTTTGGCGGTGGTGCTTTCGGCAGCCTACTTAGGACGCGGACCATCCATTCTGGCATCTATCACGAGCGTCTTGGCGTTTGACTTTTTCTTCGTGCCGCCTCGTTATACTTTTGCAATATCGGATACGGAATATCTGCTCACGTTCACGGGATTGCTTCTGGTGGGTACAGTGATCAGTTATTTAACTGTGCAGGTTCGTGAACAGGCCCAGTCCGCTGAGGCCCGTGAGCTGCAATCCACCGCACTCTATGAATTTGGCCGCGACTTGACTGCCATCGTCGGGTTGAATGCCATTGCTCAAACCATCATTACTCATATCAGCCAGACATTCAATCGGGATGCCGCAATTTTCCTGCCAGAAGAAAATGGCTCGTTAAAAGTACACGCATCAAGCCCCACCCTTGCAATTGCAGATAATGAACTTGCGGTGGCGGATTGGGCTTTCAAGCGCGGACAAATTGCCGGACGCGGAAGCGACACCTTGCCGGATGCATCCATGCGCTACCAACCGCTTCAAACGGCAAGCGGCATCGTTGGCGTATTAGCGATCAAGTCGGCTGAATCTCCACATTACCTGACACCTGACCAGCGCAGAACCTTGGATGCATTTGCCAATCAAGCCGCCATCGCCATCGAACGGGCTACGTTAGTTGAGCAGGCGCGCCAATCCGAAATATTGGAAATTACCGATAAACTGCAATCGGCGCTATTGAATTCAATATCGCACGACCTGCGTACTCCGCTGGTTTCGATCACGGGTGCACTAAGTAGTTTGGCAGAAGATTCCATTAGCCTCAACGATGCCACGCGGCGGAGCCTGATTGAAACAGCTCGCGGCGAGGCGGACCGCCTCAATCGCTTGGTCGGCAATCTGCTGGATATGACTCGCCTGGAGGCCGGAGCCGTGCGAGTTCAGGCTGAGCCGTGTGATGTTCAGGATGTAATCGGTTCAGCACTGGAACAATTGGAAGCGCGCAAAGAGGATCATCCCATCAATGTAAACATTTCACCCGAATTACCGTTTGTACCCATGGACTTCGTTTTGATCTCACGCGTTCTGGTCAACGTGATTGACAACGCTCTCAAATATTCACCATCCGGCTCACCAATTGAAATCGAGGCACACCCCGCCAGCGGTTATGTCGAAATCGAAGTGTCAGATCTAGGTATCGGGATTCCAAAAGAAGATTTATCGCGCATCTTCGATAAGTTCTATCGAGTGCAGAGACCCGACAATATCACCGGCACCGGCTTAGGACTTTCCATCAGCAAGGGGATCGTCGAGGCCCACGGCGGATTCATCGCTGCGGAAAATCGTACCGGCGGCGGAACCATTATTACGATTGCATTGCCCATGAAATAGCGATGAGCGATACGGATTTAAATATCCTCGTTGTGGATGATGAACCCGCCATTCGGCGCTTTTTGCGCGCCTCGCTTGGTGCGCATGGATATTCCATCACAGAAGCTGCCTCCGGCGAAGATGCATTGAGAGCTGTCGCCATGAGTCATCAGGATATCGTGATCCTCGACCTGGGCCTGCCGGATATGGACGGCGTGGAAGTCACTCGCAGACTGCGGGAATGGACGACGATTCCAATTATTATTTTATCCGTACGCGAACACGAGAATGATAAAATCGCCGCGCTGGATGCTGGCGCGGACGATTATTTAACCAAGCCGTTCGGCATCGGCGAATTGATGGCGCGTATGCGCGTGGCGTTGCGCAGAACCGCGCAGGAAACAGATGAACCGATCTTTGAATCGAACGGCCTGGTGGTAGACTTTGCTCATCGCGAAGTTAAAATCAACGACCAGCCGGTGACGCTCACCCCCACTGAATATGATCTATTGCGAACGCTTGTCAAGCATGCCGGCAAAGTGTTGACACATCGCCAGCTTCTGAGCACAGTGTGGGGAAATGCTTACGAAAACGAGATGCATATCCTGCGGGTCAACATCAGCAACCTTCGCCGCAAGATCGAACCTGATCCGTCCCAGCCGCATTATCTGCTGACAGAGCCGGGCGTGGGTTATCGAATCAGAGTCTGATTCTAGCCTTTGATACCGTTTTTCAACTGTATCCTGTGCTGGGCAACGGATTTGAACCGCTGCCATCAACTCCGATAGCCCGATTGCATAACCAAGCATTTGTCCGGATTCTTTGTGAAGATTCTGCAAGGTAAGTTTATAATGGCCCTGCTCTAATTTATACTATAATCGCACTGCCCGCGAAACCAACCGAGAGATATCCGAATGAGAGAGAAGCTCGCGCAAATATTTCGATTCAGACCAGGCGAATTAGGCCTGGTTTTTGCGTTGGGCGCTATTCTCTTTGTAAACTATGCAGCCATGGGGGTGACTAAGGTTATTTCGGTAAGCGGCTTCCTGAGTCAGGTCAAAGACCAATATATTTTGCTGGTTTGGGCCGTGGATATGATCCTGCTGATCCTTGCCACCGGCCTGCAATCGCTGGTGATTGACCGGTTCGACCGCGTCAAACTAATAATGGTGGTCCTGCTTGTCTTTACGGGACTTTATGCAATCCTGCCTTTGGCCTTTCTCTTTAAATCCTTTCCCCTGTCTATTGCTTATAGTCTCATCTATCTACTCAACGATCAGCAATGGCGATTCTTTCCGGTCGTCTTTTGGATCCTTGTCAACGATATTTTTGATCCCGCTGCGGGGCGGCGGCTTTTGCCTGTGATCGGTACCTTTGCCTTCGTTGGGACAATCATCGGACTCGGCGTTGCCTCGGTGGATGCCAGCGCGCATTTTGGCGCGGTCAAGTTGTTATATTTCAACGCGATCATTTTTTTTGCGGGCTTTGTCATTGCAACTTTTAGCCTTCGCAAAGTGCATATTATCAGTGCCACGCGCACGGCTACGGCTGTTTCAATGAAGGAGACTTTTACTGAAGGCTGGAATTTCATCAAGACTATTCCAGCTTTTGCTTATCTGGCGTTAGGGATGTTGACAACCGGCGCGGTGATGACCGTGCTGCTGTATGGCGCGCTCTCGGACGCCGAGCTGAGTTTAGGAAACGGTTTCCAAGCTTTTTACGCCAACTATAATTTATTGATCGCCATCGGCTCGATCCTCCTCCAGGCTTTGGCCGGACGCATCATCGAGAAGCTGAGCCTCAAAAACAGCTTCCTCATCCAACCTTTGGTAATGCTGGCTGGCGCAATGTTGACCTTCTTCGTGCCCGGCTATCTGAGCAGCGCGACCGCCCAAGGCGTGGCGCGTAGTTCGTACGACACCATTGATTCATCGAACCGGAAGGCGTTCGAGGCTTTGGTTCCCAATGAAAAGCGCGGGCGTGTCAGCATGTTCATTGATAGTTATCTTCCATCGCTTGGGACCATTATCGGAAGCTTGATTACGTTTGGGATCATCGCGGCCGGCATCGGCTTGGGATTGAAGCGAGATCTATATTCCCTCGTCTATCTGGGCTTGGGCATTTTGCTGGCGCTGGTTGCAGTCTGGTCGGCCTTTCGCGTCCGCAAGACATACGACCAGAGTATGTTGAGCTGGCAGTTAAAACGTCGGACGCGTGGTTCGTCGGGCGTTTTGGATAAACTCGATTTTTTGGATGGAGAAAAATAATGCCTGCGCGCCTGGTGATGCATGATGGCCCGGCTTCTATTTGGGAACTGATCGGTTCGGATGATCCCGCGCGCGTGAATGCAATGCTCGAGTTATACGCCAGGCTTTTTCCGCAGTACGCGCATTACGTCCCGCGCATGAGGCGACGGGCGGTTTTAAGCGAACAGCATCGGGCCNNCTTCACTACTGGCTGATTGAACTGGATGGAAAGCCTGCCGGTATACGCACCTTTCGATATGTTCGTCATCGTCATTGTGGGTTGGCTCATGCGCTGGCGATTGATCCATCCTATCGGGAAGTCATGATTGAAGGCCAAAAGCTTTCGATGTTTCTGATTCACGCTTGTCTGAATCAAGTGATAAAGGATGCTCAACGATTTGGCGATAAGCCCGCGCTGGGCATGGTGAATGAAGTTCAGTCGCATCGATTATTGGAGCATTACAAGCAGCACGGCCTCTTCGAACTGCCTATTCGTTATGTCGAGCCGATTTTCCCGCCGGAATGCGAAGGCCGAAGTCGAGCCGACGAAATTTCGCTCATTCATTTTTCGCCGATGTTTCTTGGCTTCCTGCCAAATCCTGAATTGGGATCATACCTGCCCACGGGAGATTTGGTTGCGGAGTTTACCCTGGCTTTCCTATTTGATCATTATGGCCTGCCTGCGGATCATCCACAATTACAGGCTGTACTTGGCTCAATTCCAGAATTACTGAGGAGAATGGAATGGATTCATTAGTTCAAACCCAAAAGCACTTCATCAGTTTGCGCGTAAAGATTTGGATTGGCTTTATTTTGATCTTTACCCCGGTCTTTATAGCGAGTTACTATTGGTTCTATCAATATACGACCGCGCGCGTCTTCCAGACTATTACGGATAATTTGCAGAATACGATCAGCGGGGCGATCAAGGGCATGGATGTTGATGGTTTCGTCAGGTTATATCAGCAGGAAAGCATCAATAATCCGCAATGCCCACCAGCTAAAAATGCGCCAACGGCTCAGAACGGTTATTATCCCGAAAACGATCCGCTTTACATGGCGCACGAGAATTGGCTGTATGCGGTGGAGCAAGTTTCGCCTAATACACGTTTGTATACTTATGTCAGGGGTAGTGATCCCGGAGAGATCATTGCTATTGGCAGTACCGGTTATTTTCGTAATCCGCGCGGCGGCTTCAGGTTTTGTGAGCGTTATACATCCAAAAGCTCCGAAATTTATAACGGACTTTCGACACGTGTGGATGCATGGACTCCATATACTGACAGCTTTGGCAGTTGGATCACTACCTACGAACCAATTCCTGATAAGGACGGCCTGAATGTTGGCGCAATTGGCGTAGATATTTCAGCGGATTACGTCAAGCAGGTGCGTAACGATATATTGTTCAGCGGCGCTATTGCCTTCGTGATCAGTTACATCTTGATCTTCCTGCTGGTCTACTGGCTGTCCGGTCTGCTGACGCGCCCGATTGTCTCGCTGGCGGGAATAGCCAAGGACATCGGCGAGGGTAATTATGAACAGGAATGGTCACGAGTGGAAATACGCGACACCTTCCGGGACGAGATAGATACTTTGACCACTGTCTTCCACTCGATGGTAGATAAGGTAGCCGAGCGCGAAAAATTCCTGCGCGCCCGCGTGGCTCAGTTGGAGATCATGATTGACAGGTCCAAGCTGGAGTCGCAAGTTCAGGAAATTGTCGAAAGCGACTTCTTTCAGGACCTGCATTCGAAAGTGCAGGATATGCGGAACCGCTTCAAAGAACAACCTTCAAACAAGAAAAACGAAAAGAAGTGAAGGAAATTCCCACCGCTTCATCTCCTTTATCATCCATTGAAACTCGCTTGCGGCACCTCCTGCCCGCCGACTTGTATGCGTCCGTCTGGGTGGATCCTTCACCAACGATGCTCGAGCGCGTCTTCGAACATTTACGGACTCTTCAGCGCATCCTGCACGATTACACTTCCCGGCTGATTTCCGAGAGCGCGCCGCACCCGGGAGAAGTTCGGTATGAATGGCAGCGCGGCACTTTGATGTTTACAGACCTCGCCGGTTTTACCCGCCTCATGGAAGCCAACGCATCACAAGGACAGGCCGGCGCTGCTTCGCTTCTTAAAGTTCTCAATGCTTATTTTGCCGAAATGATAGAGATCATCAGCAAATCGGGCGGCGATTTGCTGGAATTTACCGGTGATGCGCTGTTTGCATTCTTCCCCGAAACCGAACGCCACGATGATACCTTCAAGGCAGTTCGCGCCGGACTTCGAATGCAACGCGCCATGATGCACTTCTCCCAGATCGAACCACCTGCCGGTACGCTTCAACTCCAGATGCGCATCGGCATCCACGCCGGGCGCTTTCTCACCGCTGATATCGGAACGCCGCGCCGCATGGAGCATGTTTTGCTTGGCATGGCCGTCCAGCAAGCCAAACTGACCGAATCGAACGGCATGAACGGGCGCGTCAATCTTTCCTTGAAAGCCTTTGAGCGCGTGAAGGACGGCTTCCATTTCGACGAGGGTAAAAATGATTACAAGCTGGTCGTTGATGATCTGACCGTTGAGCAGTTGGGCGAATATGAGATCACGCCGCGTCGCCGTCAGGCCAGCAACATTCTCTTTGAGCGCGGCGTCGCGGGATTGCTCAGCGGGATCGAAGAAATGTTGAAGTCCATTGAGCCGCTCGCCAGTTTCATCCCGGCTCCGGTTTTGAATCTTCTCGTTGAAAGCGCGGCCGATAGGCACATTCCGCCAGATTTTCCCGAGCCGACTGTGATGTTCATCAACTTTATCGGCCTGCCTGAACTGGTGGATCGTGTTTTGCCGGGCGAGGAACTAAAAGTGGTAAATAGTTTTTCTCGGGCTTTCGCATTGATTAACGCGGCAGTCGAAACGCGAGGCGGGGTTTTGAAGAAGGTCACGTACCATTTGTCCGGCTCGGATATCGTGATTTATTTCGGCGCGCCGACTGCACACACGAATGATCCGGTGCGCGCGGCGGAGGCGGCACTTGCGATTCGGGAGATCGTCCGCAACATCAAGCCGCCGACGGTGGGCGGCATTCAACCCGAGATCACCTGTCAAATCGGCATCAATCAGGGCGCGGCGTTTGTGGCCGAAGTTGGCGAACCGCGCGGGCGCCGCGAGTTTAATGTTCTGGGCGATACGGTCAATATCACAGCCCGCTTAATGAACAAAGCCAACAAGGATCAAATCATCATCAGCGGGAAAATTCAAGCCGCGCTTTGCTCTTCATTTGCGACAGAATCGTTGGGAACGGTGGCCTTGAAAGGCAAAAGCGCGGAAATGCCGATCTTCGAATTGATCGGATCAAAAGGATAAGTTGTAAATGTACGGAAGCATTTGTAGAAAAGCAACGCGATTTGATTTTGAAAGTAGTTAAGCTATAATCTGCTTAAGTTGTCGATCCACAACCATCATTTTTCAAGGAGAGGAAAATGTCAAAGATAGTTTCTGTTCATTCGTTCCGCGGCGGAACCGGGAAGTCCAATGTGACAGCAAACCTTGCCACCTTGCTGGCCATGGATGGAGCGCGCGTTGGCGTTGTGGATACAGACATTCAATCACCAGGAATCCATATTCTGTTTAATCTCGATGAAGCCGATATGGTGCATTCGCTAAATGATTATCTGTGGGGCAAATGCGGGATCAAGGAAGCGGCGCACGATGTGACCGGCCACCTTGGAACTCAAGTCAAAGGCCAGGTATTTTTGGTTCCATCCAGCATCAAAGCCGGTGAGATTGCACGCATCTTGCGGGAAGGCTATGATGTCGGTTTACTCAATGACGGTTTCCGCGATGTGGTCGCTGAAATGGGACTCGACTATTTGTTGATCGATACGCATCCAGGATTGAATGAAGAGACGCTGCTTTCCATTGCCATCTCGGATGTGTTGGTGGTAATTATGCGCCCCGATCAGCAGGATTATCAAGGCACTGCGGTAACGGTCGATGTGGCGCGCAAGCTTGAAGTACCCAAGATGTTGATGGTCGTCAACAAGACACCACAGGCTTTTGATTTCGAGGATGTGCGTGCTCGGGTGGAACAGACCTACAAAGTCGATGTCGTGGCGGTTCTTCCTCATTCGGATGAAATGATGACGTTGGCCTCGTCAGGTATCTTCTCGCTAAAATATCCCGATCATCCGATCGCAGAAGGGCTCAAGGCGGTTGTATCTAAAATCACCGGCTGAATTCGCAGAGCCGAACAAGGCAGTGGCCGTTGAACAAGGAACAGTTCGAGCGCGCTCTACAGGAACTCAAGGCTGGCAAGGAAGATATCCGGCCTTCCGATTTGACTACCTTCTCCGAGCCATTGCGTTCGGCGCTGACTATGGCAGTTCGAATTGGCCGAATCTCGCTGACCGATCTTGCCAAGCAGCTTGAGCTCGAACAGCAGCAGGCCCAACAGATCGCGGAAATCTTGATCGCCCGTCATCTTCTCCATATTTCCAGCTTTTCCAACGAGAACGAAATATTTTACGAAACGCGTCTGTCCGCAATGACGCGGCCTTTGGGGAGGCCCAAACCTGATATCTGGGAAAGAATAGACCATTGATTAAACCGCACCGGTCAATTTTTAGAGATCTGAAACTCAAGGGGTTGTTAGCATACCCACAAGCCGCAACCATTGACCATAGATGACTGACCATACTTTATTCATCAACTACCGTTTACCATCGAATTTAGTAGCGAGCAGACTCTCGAAGTCTTGGACGAAATGGCGGTGGATTGAGGCATGGCCAGAAACTTCTTCAGAGAAGTTTAATAGAGAGAATCAATAAGACTGACATAGCAATCGCATTGAGGGCAACGTGACGAGGCCAGATCAATTGCCGCGTTGTATCGGAACCAAGTTAACCGTGTTCAAGCCATTTCGTGAAATACTGAGTATCGGTCATTCCAGCGAACAGCATATCCAACAAGAACCAATTCGTTAACGAATCTTGAACCAACTCTTAAATAATCCATAACATATTTCAAGCCTAATGATGCTAATATCTTTGCGTATGAGTCTGCCTATTTTCCAAAAAAGGAGTATCTCTATGTTGACGTTTGAATGCAAGGATATGGGAATAGATTGTGATTATATTGTCACCGCTGAGACCAAAATCGAAGTTCTTGCCATGGCCAAAACACATGCGCTAGAAATCCATAGCGAATTGCTCAACGACCTCACTGTGGAACAAACCGAGGAGAAACTCGAATCGCTCATTCACGAAAACGCTGAAGAATCGACACTAGACAATAACGAAGCTATGGAAAGTGATGAAGAGGCCGAAGAAGAGGAAAAAGGCGATGAAAATAATGTAGAAATTATTGAAGAAGGCGATAAAGACAACCCTGAAGATGAAATAGAAGGCGATGAAGACAGCGAAGAACCGGAAATAGAAATTGATGTAGATAACGAAGAGGATGAAATAGAAAGCAGCAAAAAGAACGAAGAACGTGAAGAAGGCGAGACGACAAAGAAAGTGAAAAAGAAGGCGAAAAAAACTGCGAAAAAGGGCAAGAAGAAGGCGGTGAAGACAACAAAAAAGGGGAAAAAGTAAGCGATGAGAATCCGCGAAAGTTTTCTGAACTTTCCAATGGAATGACCAATGTTCGAGCAGAAAATGGAGCGTCAATTTTATTGAGAGCGTCTGAACTGGAGTAAATAATAATGGGAAAGGCTGATTTACATATTCATACCATCTATAGTTGGGACGGAACCTGTACCATCGAGGCCGTTCTAAAACAAGCCGCACATATTGCGGAACTGGATGTTATTGCAATTACAGATCACGATGAGATTCGAGGTGCGCTGGAGGCTGTAGANNGGTTATCCCTGGTTGCGAGATTTCAACGGCAGATGGTCACCTGCTTGCCCTGTTCATCCAAAATAAGATTCCGGCTGGACTCTCGGCGGTAGAGACGGTTTTGCGGGTCCAAGAATTAGGCGGTTTGTGCATCGTGCCTCACTTGGAAGCGAAATATTCGCACGGAATGCAAGGGCAAGTGGTTAGAGATGCTCTGAAGGATTGCCGAGTGCAACAAACTCTTCTGGGCATGGAAACTTTCAACGCAGGCCTTTTTGATAGATCTTCGAATCTAAAGGCTGTAAAGTTAAGTCAGGAACTGGCTCTTGCGAAAATTGGTTCATCCGATTCTCATATGAATTGGACCATTGGTTATGGCATTACTTCATTTCCCGGGCATTCTGCTGGCGATTTGCGCACGGCGATCGAACGTGGAATTACAGTATCTTATCCTGTCAAAAACATTCCATTTGCCCTGATCCTGCTTGGTTGGTTGAGAGGTTACTTTCTGCGAAGAGCTGGTTGGGTGGAATATAATCGGCATCCCGAAGCGCCTGTTAGGTTGGAAAGGATGCCTTCCCTGGCAAGATTCAGCGGGAATAGAGTTGTAGCTAATTAATTTTCTCAGGCTAAAATAGTTTTACGTTACTTATTATTAATCGGCAGTTGTTGTGGTCTCGATATAAATCGGTCGTGGGGACGCGCGAGGTTAGCGAAGAAATCGTATCCATGTACTTTGGAGGCAAGTCTTGATTAATCCTATCATGTTTACTATTCACATTGGTTCTTTCAGTTGGCCGATCCATTGGTACGGCGTGATCTTAATGACGGCGGCTGTGATTGCCGCGTGGCTGGCTGAACGCGAAGTACGCCGACGCGGCGAGAACGGTGATCACATTTGGAATGCGGCAGTTTGGCTCATTCCTGCAGGAGTGATCGGGGCGCGGCTCTGGTTCGTAGTCAACGCCACATTAGGGGGCAATCTTCTTTATGTTGAAGAGCCTCTGCAGATCCTCAACATCCCGGCGGGCGGGCTTCATATTTATGGCGGCTTGCTGTTCGGCGCGATTGCTTTGTTTCTTTATGCGCGCCGATATGAACTGGATTTATGGCTTCTGTTGGATTCCATTGCGCCCACCGTGTTGATCGGCCAAGCCTTGGCGCGTCCTGCCAATTTCATTAATCAGGAATTATACGGTCAACCTACAACCCTGCCGTGGGGAATCCCCATTTCTGCGGAACATCGCATCGCGGCTTACGCCGATCTTTCCCTGTATCCTGTTGCAACGACTCGTTTCCACCCGACCTTTGCCTACGAAATGATCTGGAACTTTCTGGCCGCGGCTTTGTTCTTCTGGCT
>PLNY01000068.1 GCA_003141915.1 Anaerolineae bacterium
GAACATTGGCAAGCGGTTACTGTGGCGCCATTGCGGGTCAATGTGCCCTGATAGGCTACCGCACCGGCGTGGGTGATCCAGCCTTCGAGGTTGAATGCCAGCGGCCCATCGGCTAACATCCATTCGCCGTTATATTTTCTCGCGATGTGAACGTGTGTGCCGGTCACTTCGCCGCCCTGACAGGATGGATAACCGATCTTATCACCGGCGTGTAGTTGTGTTCCCAGCGGCATCCGCGTCGCGCCTGCCAAATGTAAATAAAAGATCACCCAGCCGGTGCGCTCGTCGCCATCGCCATCCAAATCGAGCGCCAATCCATTGATGTCGGAGCGGACTACCAATCCGTCCGCCGCGGCAACTGCATAATTTTGAGGGTCAACTGTGAAACAGCCATGAAACTCCGATGGAGGCGCAAAGTCAATTGCGGCAAACGGTTCGCCCGAACCCCAGCCTGTATGCGGACCGCCGGTATACGTCCAGATTTGATTGCGGGCAAACGGCAAAATCATATCGGGTTGTTTGAGGCTTCCCGGAATCAGAACGAGATTGTTTGCCCATGGATCTCCGAACAGATCCTCAAAAGTTTTTACCAGACCATCCGGACCAACGGCATGATCATAATCAGGCCCGGAGAGGAGTTGCGCGAAATAATATTGGATTCCAACGGAACCCGCATTCAGCCACGGATCGGGGCGGACGATGGTTTGATCGGGCCGTTCGAACTCAACTAGATTCCCGGCGCGCCATCCATAGTATCCGTTGTTAAGTGTCTGCGCGGCAATGATGAGTTGATAATAAAGCGTTTCCGAATAAAGCACGTTAAAGCCAAGGATGTATTGACTTTTTGGTTCCTTGGGTTGACTCAAGGCGCCCGCTTGATATTCAAGGAGCGCCAGCAAAAGCCGCGGGCTGACACTGTAATTGGCGGCGACAAAATCCACAATTTCCGCGCCGGTGCGATACCCTCCGTCACTGGCAACATAACCAACATAATCTTTCAGCCAGCCCGAATGAGATGCAACGAACGCGGAGGTGTTGAAACCGATCAGCGTTGGCCCATTGACAAAAGCATTGTCTGGAATGGTTTTAAAAGATGTTCCCCATAATTCGCGATAATAAATCGGAATCTTCATTGGCAGGCCGGGCGGCATGGTGGTCGCGTCCGGAGGAATGATCGGGTTGGCCGCCATGATTTCCTGAATCGTAGTATTGAAACGCGACGCCAAAGCGGGAACCGTATCTCCCGTTTGAGCAATGTAATCCACCAATTCGCCGGGTTTATAAAAGGGACGCGTCGGGATGGCGGTGGAACTTTCTTTAATGGGAGCCGGACCGGTTCCCGAAAGCTGCGGCGTGGGTTGTATCGGATTAGTCGAACTGCAAGCTGTTAATGTTAAAAGAATTCCCAGAACCAGAAATTGTGCAAAAGATTTAATCATTCGGATCGCGGAAGATGATGGACTTGGATTCTCCAAATGGATCGGCGGTGATTGTCTGCCCATTTTGCGTCATGTTGCCAGAACAGAAACCGTTATTACAAGGCTGGCTTCCGGCGTGAACCGTCCATCCGCTCAACACAAAGGGAATGGGGCTATCGGCTGGAATCCATTCGCCGTTGTATTTGCGCACGAAATGTAAATGTGTGCCGGTTTCATAGCCGCCTACGCATGCTGGGTGTCCGATCCGATCATTGCGATTGACCCACTTTCCAGCCGGGACGCTATCGGCGGCGGCGATATGCAGATAAACCAAATTCCAACCGGTTTGTTCGTATCCGTCGCCGTCCAAGTCTTCATCTACGACTCCGTTTTCAGAGCGGACAATGAGGCCGGGCGCGGCGGCTACGACCCATGCCGGCGATGCAGCACAGCCTCCATGATCGCTGGTTGGCGCGAGATCGATCGCGGCCATTGCGCCGGAAGGCAGCCATGCTCCGTGAGGCCCGTTTGTGAGGCTCCATTCAAAATGCGGCTGGAATGGAAGTGTAAGCTTTGGTTGAATCAAACCCGGCGGAAGAATCGGATTCACGCTGTCGCCGCGTGCGAAGGGATCGCCGAACATGGTATTGTATAACGCGAAAAATCCTTGATCGGAATTAATGATCTGTTCCCATTGCGATTGGCTGTGAAGTTGCGCGAAGAGATATTGAAGGGCGACCGTTCCGGCGTTCAAGCGCGGATCAATGCGGAGGACGCTGCCATCTGCAAACGTGAGCGTGGTCAGTGTGCCGGCGCGCCAGCCGTAATATCCGATGGACAATTGATTAATCGCCCATTCCAATTGGAGAAACAGGCCTTTGTCGAATTGATTTTCATAGCCCATCGGATAATCGGTATGCAAGGCATCCACGGGCTGGCCGCGCACCCAATGGCTTTCATAGTCGAGCACGGCCAATAGAAGCCGCGGGTTGATGGAGTTTTCAATCGCGGCGCGCTTGATTTCAGCCGCGCCCGTCATCCAGCCGGTCGAGCCGAGATATTCCCGATAATTGCTCAGATTGCCGCCCGCTTTACTGACATACCCCGCGATGTCAAAATTCACGGCGGTGTCTGAGAAAACCAATTCGCTATCAGGAATAATTTGGGTATTCGGTGTGGTCGTATCTGTGATGCGTTTCGGAATAATCAGCAGCGTGCCCGGATTAATCAGTGCAGTTTGTGGAAGGTCAGCATTGGAACGGACATCAGAAAGGCTTACGTTAAATCTGACGGCCACTGCCGGAAGCGTATCTCCACTTTGCGAGTAATATAATATCGCGGGAACATCGAAAGTGGGCAGAAGGGCGGTACCTTCTGCGTTCAGTATGTTTTGAGTGGGCAATGGCGTGAATGTTACAAATGGAATGGCTGTCGGTGTGGGCGTGAAGGTAGCGGTGTTTTGTGGTATCGGACTGGGAGTATCAGAAGCCGGCGCGGTGTCAGTGGAAAGCAGCGAAGGAATCATTGTTGGGCTTTCAACAGTGGGCGTCGAATAGGTTCCCCATAATGAAGAAGTTTGCCCGCAAGCAGTTAATACTATGGAAGCGATGAACAGGATGGGTAGGAGGCGTTTCACAGTGAGTCCGCCTTGGATTATACCCGCCTTGATTAAATTGAAATGTGTAAATGTCATTGCGATAAGATCACTTCTTAAAGACTCGCCTTACGCATCCTCTGTGCAACATCAGTTAAAGATTCACATGTGTACCTGCGCAGCGCAAGCAACGACATTATCAACCTTTATCTAGAAATTGAATTTTGAGCGCTGATGCCCTCCGCCGCCTCGAGCGTAATGGACCCTTGCTTGAGATATCCATCATATTCCGTTCCGTTTCCGCTTGACACCCAGCCGCCCAATACAAACGGGAGATTGCCATCTGCCGCCATCCACTCGCCGTTATATTTGCGGACCAGATGAAGATGACTGGCGTTGGCGATTCCGCCTTCGCATGAAGGATGGCCGATGCGGTCACCGGCGTAGACATAAGTCCCGGCTGGGACGCGGCCTTGCGCGGCCACGTGCATGTAAAGAACATCCCAGCCGGTTTGTTCGTAGCCGTCGTTATCAAGATCTTCCATCACGGCTCCGTTCGAAGCGCGAACGATCCAGCCATCGGCGACGGCGGTTTCCCATTCGCTGGCTGTGGCACAGGCTTGAACATCCGACGGCGCAAAGTCTAGCGCGCCCCAATTCGATCCCGAGTCCCAACTCTCATGCGGGCCGGCGGTGAATGCCCAGATTATGCCGGGCTCGAAAGGCAATTGCATAATCGGCTGAGTCAGATCGGGCGGGATCAATGGTTCGATGGCAAAATCGAATGGATTGCCGAACAAGAATGAATACGTTTCAAACAACCCAAAGGCATTGACATCCGTATCCCACGTTGTGCGGTCATCAAGCTGGGAGAAAAAATTTTGAAGGCCGGCCGTCCCGGCATTGATGGTCGGATCAATCGACACAGTGCTTTCATCGCCGGCCAGCACCCAATTGGTAACGGCATTCTCGTTCCAAAGATAGAAACCGCGATTGAGTTCGTTCGCGGTCCACGCCAATTGATGATATAAACCTTTATGATCCGGGTTGATAAAGCCCAATGGATAATCGAGCGTGGCCGGGTCGGGGTTGAGATGCGTGACCCATCCGCTTCGATATTCGATCAGAGCCAGCAGAAGCCGCGGATTGACTGAATAATCCTGCGCCACTTCGAGTATGATCTGCGCGGCGGTCAATGTTTTTCCGTCGACGTCGGGCAGAGTCGGATCGTTGACGACTTCCGTATAATTCCCCAGATATCCACCCGCATTTTTGATGAACGCCGCGACATCGAACTGCGCGCTGGCCGGGCCGTAGACCAATTCAGAATCGGGAATGATCTTGAACGACGATCCAACCTCACCCGATTGCGGCTGAGGCACATTGAGCGTTTGCCCCACCGAAATTAAATTCGGATCGCTGATGCCGTTGGCTTGTTCCAACGCGTTGACGCTGATGCCGTAGCTTTGTGCAATGCTGCCGAGCGTGTCGCCGGTTTGGACGGTGTATTTCCCCGCATTCTCACGCGGCGTGGGCAGGATATGCGGCGCGTCGGCAGTGGGCGTGGTGAACGGCGAGTTTGGATCGCGCGTCGGAGGCAGTGTGACCGATAACGCGGCGCGCGTGGGAGTTGGTCCCGGCGTGCGCGTCGGCGTGGATGTTGCGGTTCCATTACCCAGCGGAGTTGCGGTTAACTGCATAAATGGATTATAGGTTGGAGTTGGATTGTTTGAATTGGAAGTGGATGAGCAAGCCGATAAGATTGCGAACAGCGCCGCCAATGAACATATTCGTCGAAGAGACATAGTGATGATTCTACCAAAGAGTTGGAGAGAGGATGCTAAATATTGTATAATGAATTGGAGGACTTTCATTCATATATCAGCGGCCGTTTCGCGAAGTTGTTTTGTTGAAGGGAGATTGCAATGAAACCATCCATTAAAAATCTTGTCACTATCCTGATCTTAATGATGTTGGTGGCTTGCACAACCGTTACGCCACCAACCAATATTGCTACTCCAACAAAGCAATTGACGCCAATAAGTTCTACTGCTTCGGCAATCCCTGCTTCAATCTCAACAGTAACAATGACTGCATCTCAAAATTCCATTTCCCCTACTTTGCTCGCAGAATGGACAGTAGGGCAAGTGAATGATATGGCTTGGAGTCCGGATGGCAAAATGTTTGCTGTCAATTATTCCGTGCAAGGAAACGAATTAAACACTATTCAGGTTTTTGGTGTTGAATCACTCAACAGCCTGTGGATTACAGAAGACAGTCGAGCATTTGATTTGATTTTCACTTCAGATGGAAAATCCATTTTGGAATCTAGTTTTGTTGAACCAATCTTATTCTTGAGAAGTGTACAGCATGGCAATATTGTACGACAAATCGAATCTGATAATTGCGACGGTTCGCAGTTTATAATTTATGATCCAAGCGACAATACTGTCTTAGCTGAAGACATTCTCGCCCTTGGTGGTTTAAACTACTCACCTCATAAAGTCTATATTTATCGATGGAATTTAAATACAGGTATATGCAATGAGTTAATACAAAATGGTTCAAGTTTTAATGTTTTTGACTTAAATTCCAAAGGAATGCTTCTTGCCTATAACGGCGAAGGCGAAGACAACCCTGTAATCATTTGG
The DNA here is from genome assembly GCA_003141915.1 of Anaerolineae bacterium. GTDB lineage: Bacteria > Chloroflexota > Anaerolineae > Anaerolineales > Villigracilaceae > Fen-1038. The sequence continues at coordinate 5,664 of PLNY01000068.1, forward strand.
GATCTGCAAAAACAAAAAGAAATATGTCGTGCTCCAAACGCGGTTTTTGGTCATTTTGTTCCTAATGAAAATATTCTGGCAATAATCAAAGATAGAAAAATAGTTTTTATTGATGCTTCATCATGTCAGGAACTGAGAGAATTGAATCTTGACCAAACTGATTTACATTATTTTTCTTTTAGCTCAAATGGAAAGTGGTTAGCTATCTTCGCAGGACAATCAATCGAAATTATAGAGACTGCGACAGGGAAAACAATAGCGCAAATTTCCTTAACAATAACCCCCTCCCCGTTCGGTTACGCCAGTAAGATCGTTTTTAGCCCTGATAGTAATTATCTCTTGCTTGGATTTTCGATGGCACCCAATAGTATTGATTCTGGTAAAGTCCAACTTTGGCAATTGCAAAAATAGCTTGATTGATTTACTCAGCTCACTCGTTGCAAATTACTATACACATTGAAGCGATTACGCCGCGCGTAACCGATCAGCGCAATGCCGTAATGTTCCGCCATCTCAATTAACCGAATAGTAAATTCAATATGCTTTGAATCGTCAGGGCGTGACCGTGGGGAGGATCATCAACGGGGCAGGTGTGTCGGTCGGCGGCGTAGGTGTGGTCCCGAGCAGGCGCGCCAGCTCATCCTGATATTGCTGGTGATAGGAACCGGCTTGCGTCATGCCTTGATTGATGACGGCCACATCCTGTTTGACCACATCCTGCGGAGTTTGCGTTGAGGATAAGGCAGGATATGCGGCATACAACGTCAGCAGGGTATTGATGTAGGTATTCATATAATTGAGAGCGGCCGCTTTTAGAATTTGCAGGCAGGCCGGTGCGGCATAGTCTTCCGAATTTCGGCGCACATCCTGCAATTGAGTCAGCATCGGCGCAAGTTGATTGCCGGGCGTATTCTGCGCAACCCGGGCAATGTCATCGAATTGACGTATCAGCTTATTGAAATCCTGTGTGGTGGCCTGTACGTTTCCCGGCAAGCATGGGTCGGGGGTTTTGGAAGCAGAGGGAACATTCGTTTTGACAGGCGTGTTTGCCGCCAGCGGCGCAGACGTCGGTTTGGATGTTAGCAGGCTAACGCCAACGCTGAGCGCCAGTGAAACGACCAGAACGATGATTACGACGATTGACAAAGCGATTGCAGCCAATGGGAATGCGCGTTTATTTTTCATGATCTTTTCCTTATCAAAGACTGAGGGACGGCATTGTTGCCGTCCCTCAATTTTACCTGAAATGCGGATTTATGTTGATTGTGTTCGGAGTTGTTGATCTCCTATGGGCAACTGTTCACATAGATGAGTGTGCCGCCTGTGAGATGGGTGTCTCCTACTTTATTCCCGTAAGCGAACACGCCATGCAAGGTAACGGTCTGTCCAGTGCCAGTTTGGAACGACCAACCATAGCTTTTGTTGTTGGTCATGCTGCCACAAGCCACCAGGATACTCCCATTTGTGCTGCTGCCGTTAACTCCCGTTCCGCCATTATTATCAGCGGTTATATTGTTCAGAGTGATGTTGCCATGAGCGGCGGTATCCAGACCATCCTTGGCGTTGTCTGCGAAGGAGTTTGTGCCCGTCAGGGTTATGGTTCCGGCGCTGGTGTTCAAATTCGCGCCGGTGCCATCGTTCCAACTCGCCATCAGGCTGTTGATCGTGATCGAGCCGTCGGCGGTGATATACAGTCCATTCTCCAATCCATCGCTCGAATTATTGCTATTGTCGAGGAAGAAGTTGGAACCGTTAAGGACCACAGCCTGCGGTGTGCTGAGACCATGGGTGCCCAGGGACGCGCCGCCGGTGGTGTTCCAGCTCGATGTGACATTGTTCATAGTGATGGCGCCGTTGCTGTAGGTTTCAAGACCAAGCATGCCATTGCTTTCGAAATTATTCGTGCCGCTCAGGGTGATGCCGCCCAGGGAGCCGGTACCCCACTGGTTATCCAGAAAAGCTCCGTCCATGCCGTTCTGGAGGGCGGTCAGGTTGCTGGCTGTGATGGCGCCCTTGGAAGTCACCCACAAGCCATAATGTGTATTGTTGTTGAAGTAGTTGGTGCCGATCAAGGTGATACCCGAAGCCGGCGTGATGGTGCTCGTGCAAGTATTTAAGGTCGAATTGTAGCCACAATTATCGATGTAGGCACCATAGCCGGTCGAAGTGTGATTCTGGCCGTTGTTTTGGGCGGTAATGGAAGTGAGCGTGATGAGACGATTGCTCAACACATCTAGGCCGTCATCACCGTTGTTATTGAAATTATTGTCCCAAGTGCTGAGGTTGTTCATCGTGAGGGTGGCTGTGGTTGCTGCGTTGGAGTAGGCATTATCCAGCGTGACTCCATATCCGCCGTTATTGTAGGCGTCCAGGTTGCTGGTCGTAATAGCGCCGAGACTCTGCGCCGACAGGCCGTATTGAACATTGGTATCAAAGTCGAAGTTCTGGTTCGCTGCGATGCTCATGGTAATGCCGCCAACGGCGCCGGTATAATCGTTGTTCAAATTCCAGCCGTAAGCTCCATTGTAGCCGATATAAGCGCTGGTCGCGTTGAAATAGATCAGGCCGCGGCTGAAAACATCCATGCCTTGACCTATGTTGTTGGATGTATTGGCGCTACCTGCGAAGGTCACACCCACACCGGGATTGCCGCTATGGTTATCCAGGACTGCACCGACACCGTTGTAATTGGAATTCAGGTTGGTGATTGAGATCGCACCCAGGCTGGTGATGGACAAGCCGGCATCATAATTATTGTTGAAGTTGGCGTAGCCAAGGATCGTGACGCCTTTGAGCAGGTTGGCCGTGGCGCTTGAGTTATCCACTTTTATGCCGTACCCATAAACGTTGGTCTCGCCAGCAGTATAGTAGCCGTTCTTGTCCGCTTCGATGTTGTACAGTATAACGGCGCCTTTGCTGCGTATCTCGATGCCGCTGAGGTAATTGTTCTTGAAATTATTGGTGCCATACAGCGCAATGCCCTGTGATAGCGATGAAGCCAAGTTATTTATCCAGACGCCATAGCCAGACGAAGTGGTGGTTCCGCTATTATAGTGGCCGTTGGTCTCGGCATCCAGGTTGTAGAGCGTCACCGGACCGTTGCTGTCAACTTCCAGACCATTGTTATAGTTTTTATACAACTGGTTGGACCAGTTAACCCGCGCAGTGCCGAAGCTTACCCCGGCCGTTCCGGCAGTGTTCGCGGTGTTATTCAGGAAGATCCCATCTCCGGTATTGCCCGAAGCGCCCACATCCATGACCGTAATGGCGCCGTGACTGAAAATATCCAAGCCATCGTATTCGCCGTTGTACGAGTTGTTGTAGTATCCGTTGTTGTTGAAATTGGGCCCATAAGCAGGAGTGTTTGTGACGCTGACGCCGCCCACTGCGGTCGGGAAATTGTTCGTCAGGAAAACTCCAGTCCTGCCGTTATTACTGGCGTTGACATTATTGACCGTAATAGCACCCAAGCTAAATATATCCAAGCCATATTTAAAGTTGTTGTTGAAGTTGTTATTGCCGGTCAATATAACGGTTCTGGGCAGGGTGGCGGTGCAAAGCCCTGATCCGCTGATGTAGTCGCAGTTATCGAGGAAAACACCGCTGCCATGGCTCGAATCTTTGCCCTGACCATTATTATTGGCGTTCACATTGGCGAGTGAGATGTTGCCCCAACTATATATAGACAAGCCGTCCAGCCAGTTGCTGCCGAAGTTGGCGCTACCGGTGAGTGTCACACCCTGCGTTACAGTCGGCGAACCATATTCCATATTATCTAGGTAAGCGCCGGAACCGTTATTGCTGTTGTAGGATGAGAGATTGCTGATGGTGATGGCGCCCTTGGTATAAACCCATAGGTTGGTCAGATTGTTGCCAGACACGTAATTCGAGCCGGTGAGAGTCACCGGTTGGGCCGCGGCTGCAGTCCAATTTTCGATATCCACGCCATAACCGTTGGTGGGGTCGCCCCAACCATTGTTCGTGGAGGAAAGGTTGCTGGCCGTGACCGGGCCGTTCGTGAATATGGACAGACCTGCGCTATTGTTCCTATTGAACGTGTTTATGCCGTTTAGAGTAACCGCAGAGACGATGGAACTTGTGCAGGCAGAGGTTCCATCATTAAATCCGCAGTTATCCAAAAAGACGCCGGAGCCTCCGGAGTTATTATTCGCAGTGAGATTGCTCAACGTGATGGCGCCGTTGGTGCGGACCATCAGCCCTGCCTGTCCATTGAACTTGAACTGGTTGCTGCCGGTGAGAGTGACCGCGGCGATGGTGGATTTTGTGCAGACGGTTCCGTTATATCCGCAGTTATCCAACAAGGCGCCTTTTCCGCCATTCGAGTTGTTCACCAGATTGTTGGCCGTGATGGCGCCATACGTATGGACTTCGAGGCCGAAGTTGCCGTTCTGNNGTGTTGCCGATGGCATCCACATCCGTCAGTGTGATGGCGCTCTTGGTATAAACGCCGAGGCCGTTATCCCCATTCCCGTTGAACTGCAGGGCGCCAATCAATGTAAGGGCTGGCGTGGCACCGGTGTAGTCGTTTTCGAGATAGGCTCCGTTGCCAGATGTGTTATTGTCGGCGGTGATATTGCTGACCGTGATGGCGCCTTTGGAAGACACCCACAGCCCTGAATCGTAGTTGCCGTTGAAAACGTTGCTGCCGATCACGGTCACAGGCATGGCTGTGACTGTAGCACATGCGCTCCCGCTGGAGAGGCAGTTATTGAGAGAAGCGCCGAAGCCGTAACCACCATACTTGCCTTGACCATTGGATGTAGCCGTGGCGCTGTTGAGCGTGATCGTGCCGTAACTGAATACATCCAAACCGCTTAGCCAGTTGTTATTGAACTGGTTGGTGGTGCCAAGGATGCTTACAGCCTGCGGCAAGGCGGTGTTATAGTTGTTTTGTATATAGACGCCGTAGCCTTCGGGGAAATTAGCGGTGGGATCAACCTTCGCAGTACCATTGCCATTGGCGGTGATGCTGTAAAGAGTGATGGCGCCATAACTATATACATCCAAACCGTCAGACGCGTTAGTATTGAACTGATTGGTGCCGGTCAATATCACGACGCCTACGGAGTTAACCGTCTTATTACTGGCATTAATAATGGTGTAATCATTATTCAGCGAAACACCCGTGCCAGAAGTGGATGAAGCGCCATTACCGCTGGCAGTGAGGCCGCTGGCCGTTATATTACTGTAGCTGTAGGCATCCAAACCATCCAGAAAGTTGTTGTTGAAGGTGTTGGTGCCGGTTAGGGTTATGGGTGCGACGCCAAATATTTGACAGTTTCCTGACTGATCTAATTCGCAGTTATCGAGATACGCGCCTGCGGCGGTCAAATCGCCGTTGGAGGTCACGTTATTGACCTGAATGGCGCCGAAACTCATTATTGTGAGGCCGCCCCACGTATTATTGTAGGGGTTGGTGCCGGTCCAAATTTCACTGGAATGGTTTCCAGCGAACATATTGGTGCCGGTCAACGTCACGTTTCCAAGATTACTGAATGTTGATAACCAGGCTCCTACGCCGCTTCGATATTGGTCTGCTGTGGGAACCGAAAGTCCATTGCCGGTGGCGGTAATGTTATTGGCCGTGATGGCGCCCATCGCATCGACGTCCAACCCATCGTAGTAGTTATTTGTGAAGTTGTTACTTCCCAGGAGAGTCACGCCTCCGAAGAATTGGTTTTTGGAGTTCAGATTACCACCCTCCAGCCAGGCGCCCGATCCATAACTATTCGAGGTGCCATTTCCACTGGCATTCAGGTTGTTGGTTGTAATCTGACCCAGGCTGGTCACATATAGTCCATGGTAATAATTGGAAGTAAACGTGTTGGTGCCTGTCAGAGTAACCGGCTGGCCGGTGGGAAGAGTGCACCAGTTGTTAGTAGTATCGTAAAGGCAGTTATCCAGGTAAGCGCCGTCGAACTGATTGCTGATTGCCGTAAGTTGATTGGCACTGATTGCGCCTACGCTATAAATAACAAGTCCGCTGCCATTGCTGTTGTTCTCGAACTGGTTAGAACCCGTCAGGGTTACGCCGCCTACTGCGCCGGTAATCTGGCAGGTATTCGATGTCGAATTCCAGTTGCAGTTATCCAACCAGAGACCCGCTCCATTAGCATTTCCATCGGCTGTCACTTGGTTGACCGTGATGGAACCCTTACTATAAACCGTGTTACCCCACGAATTATTGTTGAAAGTATTTATACCAGCCAGAGTAACTGGTTGAGGAGTAGCGGCAGTGCTATTATCCACATAAACTCCCGAACTACCGCCGCTAATGCCAACATTATTACTAGCCTGAATCCCATTGGATGTGATAGCGCCTTTCGATAATATATACAAGCCGCCCCAGTTGCCGTTGAACGTGTTGGTGCCAGTCAGAGTGACTGCCTGAGGAGTAGTGGCTAGATAATTACGCAGGTATGCGCCCCATCCGCCAAGGTTCGAAGTTGCTGTAAGGCTATTGATCGTGATGGCGCCTTTAGATTCTACGTCCAGGCCGTAGTAGTTATTGCTTAACGTGGTACCTGTTATGGAAACTGGTTGAGCAGATGTAGCGGTGGTATTATCCAACACGGCTGCGTGGAGGCCATTATTGTTGGCGGTCACACTGTTCAGGGTAATTGCACCATTTGAATTAATGTCCAGACCGTCGCCACTGCCCGTATTGTAGGAAAAAGTGCTCGACGAAACGGTGACCGCACTAGCGGTGGTGCTGCTAGTATTATTAATCTTTGCACCGCTTCCGCTGTTTGGTTTCGCAGCGCTGCCCACGTTCACCCCTGTGAGCGTGACGCTCTTGGGTGTGGTGATGGTGAGGGCCGTGCTGGATGAGCCTGTCAAACCGGTGATGGTGATATTGCTGAGGGTCACATCGGAATTCCATGTGATGGTCAGAGGCACGCTGAAGGTGGATGAGC
>PLNY01000305.1 GCA_003141915.1 Anaerolineae bacterium
GGGCTTCATCAAGCACAATTCGACGCAGATCGTCAGCGGTGCCGTTAAAGCTGGAAACTTTTTTTAGAATACGATCTAATGCCCAAGCAAGATTGACAGCAGTCGGTCGCGCCGACCGTAAAACGGCCGCGGCGTTCTGGAGGTCGGTCAACAGTTCAGGGGTCGAGGCTGAAGCGGATTCATTCGCGGCCAGGGCAAGTCCAAACCCGGCCGCCGCGCCGATGGCGGGTGCGCCGCGCACCACCATGTCTTTGATCGCTTTTGCAACTTCGCGATGCGTTCGGTACGCGACCACTTCCAACGCATTCGGCAGAAGGCGCTGGTCAATCATTTTGAGACAGTTATCTTCCCAGTAAACAGTTCGCATGGCACAGGAAAAGGCGCACTCACGAGAGTGCGCCAGTGAAAGCGTGCTCAGTTTAACATGGGATGAATGGATTGTCAAAGTTTTTTGCGAAGTTTTTCCATTTCATCCGGCGGGATGCGATTGACATTACCCAACGTGGTTGCCCTATAAAAAACTTCAGCAACATGCTCGATGCGTTCAAGATGAATTAGCGCTTCATCCAAATTTCTTCCAGCGGTCAAACTTCCGTGCTGGCGAAGAAGGATGGCATTATGTTCCCGAATCCACGGACGAATCACTTCCGCATCTTCGTGAGAAGACGGGGTAGCGTAATCAGTCACGGGCACATTTTTTATGGTGAGCATCACCTCAGGCAGCATATCGGCGGGAAATTCCAAACCCGCGACTGTCAACGCAGTAGCGAAGATCGGATGCGAATGGATCACAGCGAACACATCGCGACGCTGTTTATAAACTTCGAGATGCATTGGGGTCTCGGACGAAGGTTTGTGGCCCTTTGCTGAATGAAGCACTTTCCCCGCCAGATCCACGATCAGCAAATCATCCGGATCCATGCGGCCTTTACAAAGCCCCGTCGGCGTAATTAGAACGCGCTCACTATCAAGACGAACGGAAATATTTCCATCGTTCGACATTAACAAGTGGCGGGAATAACAAATCTCGCCGCAGGCAATAATGGCGAGGCGCAAGTCGCTTTCGGACGTATTGGGAGAAAAATTCAGAATGTTTGTCATGGTTGAGGATTGAACCTTTCATCAAGAGTTTATCATGAGCGGCAAAGATTAGCTAGAAATCAGCAACCTTGATCTCTCTCAAAACCTTGATGAGTTTTGTAATATTCTGATTGTGACATTTTCTACTTTATTGTACTCAAAAAAACCTTTACAGTTAAGGTAACCATTAAGGCATCAAAGTTGAGAAACGAATGATCCGCATAAATCGGCAAACAGACTATGCAATCCGGGTTGTGCTGGCACTTGCCAAACATTCGGAGCGAAAACGAATCTGCACGACTGAGATTCAACGTGAAATGTTAATTCCGCCCGCCTTCTCACCGCGCATCGTAGCGGAGTTGGCTCGTGGCGAATTTATTGTCACCTTCCCCGGCCGGGACGGCGGACTCGAACTCGCCCGTCCCGCCGATCAAATCAATTTGCGTGAAGTGGTGGAATACTTTGAAGGGCCGATAACCGTCTCGGACTGCATGTCGGGCCGCACGCAATGTCCGTTTGACACAAAATGTCCGGTACGATGCCGCTGGGGAAAATTACAAGCGACGATCATTCATGAATTGGAAGCCATTACTTTTGATGAACTTGCCCAGGATGCTTTAGAGGCCGATATAGTTTCACTGCCGATCTTTAACTATAGCTAATGAATCCGTACGTGCAGGATGGCACGTACTAAAAAAATCATATCGAAGGAGATGCTTATGGATCCACTTATTCTTTCACGATGGCAGTTCGCTATGACTTCCATCTACCATTTTTTGTTCGTCCCACTTACGCTTGGTCTGGGATGGTTTGTCGCTTTTATGCAAACCCGCTATTACCAAACCAAGGATGAAACCTTCCACAAGATGGCAAAATTTTGGGGCAAATTATTCCTGATCAACTTTGCGATGGGCGTAGTAACAGGCATCGTTCAGGAATTCCAGTTCGGCATGAACTGGTCCGAGTACAGCCGCTTCGTAGGCGATATCTTCGGCGCGCCGCTGGCAATTGAGGCCCTCCTGGCTTTCTTCCTGGAATCCATTTTCCTCGGCGTCTGGATTTTCGGCGAAGGAAAGGTTCCAGAGAAAGTTCATTTGGCCGCGATCTGGCTGGCCGCAATCGGGTCGAATCTATCCGCGCTCTGGATTCTGCTGGCCAACGGCTGGATGCAGCATCCGGTTGGTTATGTGATCGACCCGACAACAGGCCGCCCAATGTTGAACGATTTCCTCGCATTGATCACCAACCCAAAAGGATGGCTATTCTTTGGTCATACGATTGCAGTCGGTTTGGCCATGGCTAGCTTCGTAATTCTGGGCGTGAGCGCATATCACCTCGCCCGCAAAAGCAATGTTGATTTCTTCAAGCGTTCTTTCCAAATCGCCGCCATCGTAGGTTTAGTTGCGGCGCTCCTTGTGATCATTGACGGGGATGAACAAGGCAAATATGTATACGAAACTCAGCCGATGAAGATGGCCTCCATCGAAGCTCTATGGAACACTGAACAACCTGCTTCCTTCTCCATTCTGACCATCGGCGACTTGAGCGGCAAAAAGGAAGTTTGGTCACTGCGCGTTCCCGGTGTAACCAGCTTACTGGCCTGCAACAATCTCACCTGCGCGGTTCAGGGCGTAAATGATATCCAGGCTCAATATCAGCAACAGTATGGACCGGGCGATTACATTCCCCTCATGGTATTCACATACTGGGGCTTCCGTTTCATGATCACTGTCGGATTTTTAATGGTGATCCTTGCCGTCATTTTCCTCTTTGCCTTGCGCGGCGATCTCACCAAAGTCAAATGGATGAAATGGGTGCCATGGGTAATCGTCCTGCCTTACATTGCCACTACATCAGGTTGGATCGTAACTGAGATAGGGCGCCAGCCATGGATCGTGCAAGGCTTACTCAAGGTACAGGATGCAGTTTCACCCAATCTCACTACGGTTGACTTGCTTATTTCGCTGATCGGATACGTTGTAGTGTATGGCACACTGGCAGTTGCAGATTTCTATCTGATGAAAAAGTACGCCATTCTCGGTCCGGATGCGGCGATGACAGAATCGGTGGATGCCGCGCCTTCCGTTATCGGCGGGCAGGATTAATTGGTGGAGGTTCAACATGTCTCATGAATTTCTTCAAGTTCTTTGGTTCATCCTGATCGTGGTTCTCTGGGTGGGTTTCTATTTTCTCGAAGGCTTTGACTTCGGCGTAGGAATGCTTCTTCCGTTCCTTGGCAAGAAAGATCAGGAACGCCGCGCCATCATCAACGCCATTGGCCCAACCTGGGACGGTAACGAAGTCTGGTTGATCACTGCAGGCGGCGCCATGTTTGCAGCATTCCCGCAATGGTACGCCACCTTGTTCAGCGGCTTTTATCTTGCGCTATTCCTGCTGCTGGTTGCGCTCATTATTCGCGGCATCTCTTTCGAATATCGTTCAAAGGATGCCAGCCCAAAGTGGCGCGCAACTTTCGATTGGATGATTGCCGTCGGCTCATTCCTCGCCGCGCTCCTTCTCGGCGTTGCGTTTGCTAATCTCGCAGAAGGCGTGCCGATCAATGCAAAGATGATGTACACCGGCAATCTGTTCACGCTTCTCAATCCTTACGGTTTGATCGGCGGATTAACCACCGTTTCAGTCTTCCTGCTTCACGGCGCCAACTTCCTCAGCCTTAAACTGGAGGATGAACTGCGCGAGCGCGCAAATGCATTTGCCAAGAAACTCTATATCGCCGCGGTGGTGTTGAACTTGATCCTGTTGATCACCACTTACATCTTCACCGATATCTATGCTCACCTCGGACTAAATCCGGGCATCGTTCCAATCGTCGGTTTGCTCGCATTGCTGGTCAGCGGATATTTCATCAATCGCAAGCAGGAAGGCTGGGCATTCATCCTGGTCGCGGTCAATATCGTCTTCACGCTGATCACCTTCTTCATGATCATGTTCCCGCGCGTGATGATCTCCAGCACCGATCCGAGTTACAGCCTCACGATCTACAACGCGTCTTCTTCTGCGTACACACTAAGCGTGATGAGCATCGTCGCATTAATCTTCGTCCCGATTGTGCTGATCTATCAAGGCTGGACCTATTACATGTTCCGCAAGCGCATTACAACGAAAAAAGAATCACTCGTCTACTAAATCTCGATCTCCATTGCAAACCGGGGACGGCGTACACCGTCCCCTTCGCTTTATAATACAAACTATGCATCGCAGACTCCTCGCTCTTGCCCGCGACTCTCGGTTCGCTCTCACCTTAACGATTCTCTCCGGACTTTTCATCGGACTGCTGGCAATTGGCCAAGCCTACCTTGTCAGCGCTACCGTTAATGACGTCTTCCTCGAAAAGCAGACTCTGCTCCAGGTTGCTCATTGGATGCAATTGCTGTTCATCGTCATCGCCGCGCGCGGATTATTGACCTGGCTCAATGAAGTCGCGGCCAACGCCGTCGCGGTACGCGTGAAGTCGAATCTGCGGGAACGACTCTTTGCGCACATCCTTGCGCTCGGTCCCGCGTTCAGCCGAGGGGAACGCACCGGTGAGTTGACCACAGCCGCAGTCGAGGGAATTGAAGCGCTGGATGCATACTTCAGCCAGTATCTACCGCAACTCGTCATCAGCACGCTTGTCCCCATTACTATTTTGATTCTGGTATTTCCGCTTGATCTGTTATCCGGCATCATCCTTTTGTTGACCGCGCCATTGATCCCATTTTTCATGTACATGATTGGGCGCAGTGCGGAAGGCGTGACCAAAAAGCAATACGAAACCTTGAGCCGACTCTCCGCTCATTTTCTCGACAGCCTGCAAGGATTGACCACGTTGAAGCTGTTCGGTCAATCCAAAGCGCAGACTCAGAATATCGCCAAGGTCAGCGACCAGTTCCGCGACACAACCTTAAAGGTTTTGCAAGTCACATTTCTTTCCGCATTTGCATTGGAATTGCTCGCCACGATCAGCACAGCGATGATCGCCGTTGAAGTGGGTCTGCGGTTGCTTTATGGGCAAATGCATTTTCAGGAAGCGCTTTTTTTATTGATCCTTGCGCCTGAATTTTATTTGCCGCTCCGCATGTTGGGTCTACGCTTCCACGCCGGCATGGCTGGGACAACTGCCGCGCGGCGCATTTTCCAAATCCTGGATACACCTGTTATCGGCAATCAGTCGGCAGCCGGCAATCAGCAGTTTGTTAAGGAAATAACATCCATTGAATTTGAGAATGTTTCGTTCACGTATCCATCCGAAACCAAATCTGTTTTACAAAATATAAACTTAACCATTGAACGCGGACAACAGATCGCGCTCGTCGGCAAAACAGGCGCAGGCAAATCAACGCTAATCAACCTTTTGCTTGGCTTCATACAACCAACGCAAGGCAACATCATTGTCAATCACATATCACGGATAACCAATCAGGAATTGTTAAATTACATTGCATGGGTTCCACAAGGACCGCATCTTTTCCACGATACGATTGCCACCAATATTCGTCTTGGCAAGAGCAATGCAACGGATGAAGAAGTCGCCTCCGCCGCGCGCGCCGCGCATTTGGAAGAGTTCATCGAGTCGCTGCCAGATAGATATGAAACGGTGATCGGCGAAAGCGGAGCACGTCTCTCGAGCGGACAAGCTCAACGGCTGGCCCTCGCCCGCGCCTTTCTCAAAGACGCACCGATTCTGATTCTGGATGAACCGACATCCAGTCTCGATCCCGAAACGGAATCGGCTTTAGAAGAATCCACCCGCCGATTGATGCAAGGGCGAACCGTCATCACCATCGCGCATCGTTTGAACACGATCTTCAACGCCGATCAGATCCTCGTGCTGGAAGAAGGCCGTATCGTCGAAACAGGCACGCATCGCGAATTGATTTCGCAAAACGGCACGTATGCCAAGATGGTGAAAACTTATAACATTTCAAGCGAGAATCAGAATTGGAAAAGTAAAGAGTTAGAAGTAAAAAGCAAAAACGAACCGATAAGCTTTTCTCAAACTTCTCACTCATCACTTCTCACTTCTTCTACTAAACCCGCGCCGCAAACCGACCAACTGCCTATTGCCTTCCGCCTCCTGCAATTCCTTAAAGGCTCGTGGGGCTGGGTTGCGCTATCGGTCTTGTTTGGCAGTCTCACCATCGGAGCCAGTGTGGCACTGATGGGCACATCGGCCTGGCTGATCTCCGAAGCCGCGCTGCATCCTTCCATTGCAGTAATATCCGTTGCCATCGTCGGCGTGCGATTCTTCGGCATCTCCCGCGCCGTCTTCCGTTATTTCGAGCGCCTCGTTTCGCACAACGTCACGTTCCGATTGCTCAGTCGCTTGCGTGTTTGGTTTTATGAAAAGCTGGAACCACTGGCTCCCGCGCGCCTGATGGAATATCGCGCCGGTGATCTGTTGGCGCGCATCATCAGCGATGTGGGAACGCTGGAAAACTTTTATGTGCGCGTGGTTGCACCGCCGTTGACTGCCATTCTCGTGATGATCGGCGTATCCATCTTTCTCGCTTCATCCGACCCGCGGCTGGCCGCGTTGTTAATTGGCTTTTTCCTGCTCCTCGGCTTGATCCTGCCCATCCTCGCGCAGACGATGAGTCAGCGCCCCGGCAGGGATGTCATCACTCAACGCGCAGATTTGAACATTCAAGTTGTAGATGGCATTCAAGGCATAGCAGATATCCTCGCTTTTGCCCACGTGCAAGATCGCTTATCACAAATCAGCGCAACCGGAAAATCCTATGGTGACTCTCAAAAACGACTAGCACGGATCAACGGCATTCATTCTGGCTTATCCACTTTTATGAGCAACTTTGCTTTATGGGTTGTACTATTTTTATGCATTCCACTTGTCACTATCGGAAGACTTGACGGTGTAATGCTCGCATCCTTGGCTTTGATCACATTGTCATCCTTTGAAGCAGTCACGCCATTGCCGCTGGCAGCGCAAATGTGGATCAGCTCACGCGAAGCCGCTCAGCGTTTGTTTGAAGTGGTGGATACGAAGCCAGCCGTCAGCGAGCAGGCGCCAGCCAATAAGATAATTACAAATTACGAACTACAAATCAGGGATTTATCTTTCACATATCCCAATCAACCGATTCCGGCTCTTCAACATATAACTTTCAAGCTTCAACCTGAAACTTCAATTGCCATCGTTGGGCCAAGTGGCGCGGGGAAAAGTACTCTGGCGAATTTATTGCTCAGATTCTGGGATTACGAGTCGGGGGAAATCCGTTTGGGCGGAGAGTCGCTCAAAGCGTACGCGCCGGATGGAGTCCGCGAACGAATCGGTTATGTCTCGCAAAATACATATTTTTTCAACACATCCGTCTATGAAAATCTGCGAATGGCGCGGCGACGAGTTACTAAAGAAGAAGTGGAATCAGCGGCACGCGCTGCGCAAATCCATGACTTCATCATGGGATTGCCCAAAGGCTACGATACATTGATCGGCGAGCAGGGATTGCGATTGAGCGGCGGCGAACGCCAGCGACTCGCCATAGCGCGCGCCATCATCAAAGACGCACCAATTCTAATTTTGGATGAGCCAACCGCCAATCTGGATACATTGACGGAAAGACAAGTGTTGGAAACATTGTTCGCCTTGATGCGCAGAAAAACTTCTTTGCTCATTACGCATCGTCTGGTTGGACTTGAAAATGTAAATGAAATCCTCGTGCTGGATCATGGACAAATCGTCGAACGCGGAACTCACCTATTTCTGTTGAACCAAAATGGACTTTATCATCGCTTGTGGAGTCTGCAAAATAGAATTCTGGCTGAGTCTCAATCTTCGTTCCCGTTATCGGTTTCCTAAGTCGAAATCAGTTGGCTTAAAAAATTTCAGGCGTTGCATCTTCTCTTGCAACACCTGAATCAAATGATCCGCTTATATCACGAGCCTGCCGTTTTCTGTAGGAACTGGATAATCCCAGTCACAACGCTCGACGGTAAGAAGTTGCCCATTCCCATTCGCCCGCCGCCTTGACCAAAGCCGCCCCCTCGAAACGCGCCCGGTGTACCCGCAACCGGAGGTGTACCACCTTGCGGAGGAGTAAAAGTGCCTCCATTGGATGATCTAAAAACGCCTCCCTGGCCGGGTCCGCCCATCGTGATTCCAGCCTGTTGGAACGCTGTAAAAATGTCCTGCCCGCTTAAATTCATAGCCGTGATCGCCTGAATTTGAGCTGGCGGCATGGCGTTCTCAATCGCCGTAATTTGC
>PLNY01000308.1 GCA_003141915.1 Anaerolineae bacterium
TGCGAAATCTGCAGTTTTGACATACCATCCAAGGTACATCTCATCGGAAACACCTTCTTTATTAAAATTTTTTGTCGACTTATTCGTAGCCCAATAGGAAGGCGTGACAGCCCCGGTAAACAGGTTTTTCAGGTAAGTCGCCACGTCTTCGTTGTTTTGTTTGGCCAAACTCTCTATCACTCTCTGATGCCACCTCAGCCAGTTGCCGTTGGAGATATCGGCCTGATTAAACAAGGCAAGCTCATCTTTAGGACTATCCATTGGAAAGCCCGGATTATAAACTTCCCATGTTTTTGATTCTCCGTTCCAAGAATACCCCGCGACCAATAAGGTTGGTTTTATCAGTTGGCCATTAATATCTTTACTGACAACATGGATGTCGCCGGTGCTGAATGATTCCTCGCCCTTACCATCAAAATTGAAAGTGGCTAAGCTTTTACTACTATCAATTTTCAATCCATCAATTCCGGTGATGCCCGTATTATCACTATTAAAAACAAAATTTGATCCTAACCGATCGAGCAAACTATTATCAGATGGTAATGGGACTTCATATGAAGCTTTGATCCAATTGCCATGAACATCCTTAACATATGCAAGATTTCCACTTGAGTCATAAGCATCATAATCGTATCCGGTTCTTTGAGAATATGACCCGCCGTTTATTTCTACTAAAGCTAGGGTCGGCGTTGGTGGAATTGGTGTTTCAGTAGGAAGAAAAGCTGTTGATGTTGGCGGCTCAGAAGTTGGGACAGTTTTTGCAGGAGCACAACCGGTAAAGAATAGAATGATAAACAGGATATAAAAGATTTTCTTCATATTTTCCTCCAATACCCAACTATCATATCGCATTCTCAAAATGGACAATCTCTGCTTTGCCATTCACTTCTTCCACCGCGATGACATCAATCTGCCAATGGTCAATCTCGTTTTGCTGGGCGTAATGTTCGGCGCAGGATAGCATATGCTGTTGTTTGCGCAGCGTGACAGCGATCTCCGGCGGACCAAGCGAGGTCGATGTGCGCGCTTTGACTTCGACGAAAATGGTGAAGCCATCTTTCTGCGCGATCAAATCAATCTCACCATACGGCGTGCGGACGTTGCGCGCGATGATCTCATAGCCTTTGGTAGATAAATAGTCCGCCGCGGCTTGCTCGCCCCATTGACCAACTTTTTGGTTGCGGCTCATTGTAAAAATTTCTCCAGCAATTCGCGCAAACGGACTTCCCAATTTTCGCGGCGCGGGCGAGAGCCATAAACGAGTCGTTCATATTGTTCCAGCATCGTCTTCGTTGTCCGTTCGATGGCATAACGGTTCGAGGCTTGGCGGGACGCGTCGCCCATTTGCTTGCGCAGGCTTGCGTCGAGGCAAAGACGCGTTAGTTTCGCCGTGAAAGATGCCAAGTCTTGCGTGGTCAGAAATCCCGTCTTGCCATCTTCGATTGTATCGCCAACGCCGGGTGAATCGATTCCAACAACCGGAAGTCCCGCAGCCATGCCTTCAATGACGGAAAGCGGATGGACTTCTGTCACCGATGCGGTTACGAAGGCATCGCACATGGCTAGATAAGAAGGAATTTTTTCGTATGAAATAAAACCGGTAAAACGGACGCGCTGATTGAGATTGAGTTGCGCTGCAAGTTGCTTCGTCTCATCCTCGATTTGCTTTTGCCCGCCGCCAAGAATCATCAAATACACATGATTGAACGCTTGCGCAACACCCGCAAACGATTGAAGCAGGAAGGAAAGATTTTTTTCAGTTGCGATGCGTCCGGCATAAACGAGCAGCACATCGTTTTCTTTGAATCCAAAATCGGTGCGTGATAACGGTTTAGCTTGATAAAAACTTTGGAGTTCCACACCGTTGGGAATGATCAAGATCGGACTGGTCACGCCCATGCCGCGTAGAATTTTTTCCATGCCCGCTGATGGTGAAATTACCAAACTCATCGCTTCGCAGAATGGAGGCATGTAGGCTTGAAGCAACCCATCGCTGATCTCTTCGGGCACGATGGGGAAGTAGGCTTGCGCGTACAAATCGTAACGAGTGTGATTCGTGAAGATAATGGGAATGTTTAGCGGTTCGCAATAGCGTAGCGCGAGGCGTCCGCTTAGGAATGGATGATGAACATGAACAACGTCCATCGTTTGCAATAATTTCTTTGCTTCGGCAGTGTGACGAAACGAAAGATAATAGCCCGTGTCCACGAGTGGCAAGCCTGGCGAACGAATGACGCGCGGCTCGTCGTCGTGATAATCCTGATCGCCGAACGTGAACACGAAAACTTCGTGCCCTGCTTTTTCAAGATAACGTTTGTTCAAATCAATATAATTCGTGATGCCGCTGACATGCGGCTTGTAAACGTCGGCCATCATTGCGATGCGCATGAATACATGGTACAGGGAAGATGAAAGATAGTCAAGTATAGAAAAGAAATTTCACCACTGCGTCACGAAGACGCCGATATTTTTATTGTTCGCGACGCGGTGACTTCGTGGTTTCTCTGCCTTCATGGTAGAATGGCGCGTCAAGGAGTAAGTTTGGTCAAATTGATTTTGCGTAACAAAGAATTTGAAGTCAAACCCGGCATGACGCTGTTGTCTTCATTGCAAAAGGTAAACGTTCTGCCTGAATCGATCATTGCCACGCGCAACGGCGAGATGATCCTCGAAGATGAGATTTTGAAAGATGGCGATGTGGTCAAATTGATCGCGGTGATTTCCGGTGGTTGATTTAAACACGAAGTACACAAAGTTTTTCCTTTGAGTCCTTCGTGTCCTTTGTGTTTATAAATATAGGTATCTTATGAAATGTCGTAAATGCGGCGAGAAAGCTTCGGTCAACATGCGCCAGCATAAACTGGCCTTGTGCAAGGAACATTATCTTGAATGGGTTCCGGAACAAACGGAGCGCTTCATCGAAAAATATGAAATGTTCAGCCACGACGAAAAAATTCTCGTTGCGGTTTCGGGCGGGAAAGATTCGTTGTCGCTATGGGATATCCTCATTCGTCTTGGCTATCAAGCGGATGGGCTTTATATTGGTCTCGGCATCGACGCGGGAATAAATTATTCAGGCGAGTCACATCGTCTCGCCGATGAATTTGCGAACGAACACAATCTTAAACTTCATGTTGTGGACATTGAAAAAGAATATGGTCAGCCCATTCCGGTTCTGTCCGAAATATCCCGTCGCGGACATGGCAAGCCGTGTGCAGTTTGTGGACTCACCAAACGTCATGTAATGAATCGCATTGCGCGCGATCTGGGCTATGACGTTTTGGCAACCGGTCATAATCTCGATGATGAAGCGGCGGTTCTTTTTGGGAATACGCTATCGTGGTCTGGTGATTATTTACTTCGACAAGGTCCCGTTCTTCCTTCCGCCGATGGCTTGGCGCGCAAGGTCAAGCCGCTCTGCCGTTTCTATGAGCGCGAAATGACCGCTTACGCGCTGTTGCGCGGCATCGAATATATTTATGAAGAATGTCCATTCGCCGAAGGCTCGACCTCGATATACTATAAAGAAATTCTTAACCAATTGGAGAATGATCGCCCCGGCGCGAAGCTGACATTTTATCTGCGTTTCCTCGAAGCGCGTCAAAGCGGATTATTTGCGGAACGGAACGACTCGACTCTCCATCTGCATCCTTGTACCAATTGCGGACAGCCAACATCTGCGCCGGGCTTGTGTTCATTTTGCAGGATGATTGAGAAAGTTGCGGATAAAGAGTCTATCGTCAGTAATTTGTAAAATGGATGTCATTGCGAGGCGGCGGAGCCGCCGTGGCAATCTAGCTTTTTCAGGGCGGAGATTGCTTCGCTCGGTCTCGATATAGCGGCGGTGGTCGAGTAGACTGAAAGTCGTATCGAGACCCGCTGCTTACTCGACCAGCGTTCGCAATGACAAGAATAAATACAAAGGAGATTTATCTTATGCCCACCAAATCATCTGATTTGAAAGAATTAACGCTGTTGGGTCACGAGTCGCAGCCGAGCAAAAAGCTGGAGGTGTTTCCTAATCACAACCCGGATCGTTATTATTTGGTCACGCTTGAGAGTGATGAATTCACTTGTGTGTGTCCCGCC
Source organism: Anaerolineae bacterium (assembly GCA_003141915.1). Classification (GTDB taxonomy): domain Bacteria; phylum Chloroflexota; class Anaerolineae; order Anaerolineales; family Villigracilaceae; genus Fen-1038. The sequence continues at coordinate 4,090 of PLNY01000308.1, forward strand.
ACGGGTCAGCCCGATTTTGCCACAATCAAAGTGGAATATGTGCCGGATAAGAAGATTGTTGAATCGAAGTCATTCAAATTATATTTGTGGTCATATCGTAATGAAGGCGTTTTCCATGAGCATGTGGTCAACACGATTCTGGATGATCTCGTCAAGACTTTGAATCCGCACTACTGCAAAGTGACCGGCGCCTTTAGCGTGCGCGGCGGAATCGGCATCACCGTTGAGTCTGAAAAGGTGAAAACGAAAGCGGCGAAGGAAGCGGTGCGATGAATCAAGAGAAGCGCTCTTATCGCTGGCTGCCATTCATCACCGCGCTGTTCGTCACAACATTGATTATCTCGAACATCATCGCGGTCAAACTGGTTAACCTAGCCGGTTTGTTTGTGCCCGCCGCAGTGATTTTATTTCCAATCGCTTATCTCTTCGGCGATGTGCTGACTGAAGTCTATGGTTATGCCCGCGCTCGCCAGGTGATTTGGACGGGTTTCTTCTGCAATTTGATTGCAGTGATCGCGATTTGGATCGGCGGATTGTTGCCGTCTGCGCCGTTTTGGTCTGCGGGAAATTTCTCCACGCCTCAGACCGCGCAACAGGCGTATCAAGCGATTCTGGGATTCACGCCGCGCTTGTTGCTGGCTTCGTTCATTGCATATTTAATCGGCGAGTTCCTCAATTCATTTGTGCTGGCGAAACTTAAGTTGAGAACCGCCGGAAGATTTCTGTGGATTCGCACGATTGGCTCGACCATTGTCGGCGAAGGCGCGGACTCGGCGATTTTCATCACACTGGCTTTTATCGGCATTATTCCGAACGGCGGATTGATTCAGTCAATCCTTTCGCAATGGTTCATCAAAGTTGCTTATGAAACGGTGGCGACACCGTTTACGTATTTGATCGTCAACGCGCTCAAGCGCGCCGAGTGCGAAGATTACTTCGACCATGATACAGATTTCAATCCGTTTGTTGCTTCATAAGAATGCCTTAGCGCGTGGATTGATTCGATTTGCAAAATTTTTGGAAGCGAAACGAATTGATGTTGCTTCTATTCATCCGCCGAGATTACGGAAACAAGTGCAGAAAGTAGTGGGTAAGTGGATGGAAGTTGGCGTGTAATGGTTTAAGCTTGCGAATGTCCAAGCCTGCTGCATGCCTTATTCACCATTGTATATGGAGTATTTGACTTTATTTTTTCCATCAGCCTTTGCTTCGTACATTAACTTATCTACCATCTCAACCAATTCATGTGTTGTATTTGGCACGAACACACATGTCAATATCCCGACGCTGAAGGTAATTGACCAATTCCTTTGTTGCATTACTTCCGCAAGGGCGCCATGAATTTTTGAGAATATTACATGGGCGGCTTCTGGGTCGGTTTCAGGAAATAACACTGCGAACTCATCGCCGCCAAGCCGTGCAATAGAATCCGATTTTCGGATAACTTTTGCAATTGTACTTACCAAAGTGACGAGAACTTGGTCGCCCACCAAATGTCCAAATTCATCGTTCACGGCTTTAAAGTTATCAAGGTCAATATACGCTATGGTGAATGGGCGTCGATTCCTTTGGCAGCGATTTATTTCCATTTGCATGATTTCGTGAAAATAACGCGGGTTTACTGCGGAAGTTAAGCTGTCTGTATGAGCCAATTGTAATGAACTTTTCAGGGCTGATAACAGAAATGTGATGATGAGAAAAAAAGCGAGTCGGATTAATGAATTCCAAAATGCAATAGTAGGAAATGGGTAGAATTGTGCACTTGTATCGGCAACAAGCCATACAATCGCACTGATCAGTGAAGCAACGATACCA
>PLNY01000236.1 GCA_003141915.1 Anaerolineae bacterium
GGAAAAATTTCGGAAGGACACGCGCGCGCCTTGCTTGCATTGCATTCTGCCAAAGCGCAGGAAGCCGCGTTGCACACCATCATCAATCTGGATTTAAGCGTCCGGCAGGCGGAACAGTTGGCGCGTAAACTCGGAGGGCAGAAACCGGCGTCGAAAAAGAAAGCCGGACGAAATCCGAATGTGAGCGACATCGAGCGGCGTCTGCGCGCCAGCCTCGGGACGAAAGTCTCGCTCAAGCATGGCAGCCAGGGCGGCGCGCTGACCATCTATTATTATTCGGACGAAGAACTGGATGCGTTATTAGAAAAAATGTTATGAAGATTCTGCATCATGCTCAGATTTACACGTTCAATAAATTACAGCCCGTTGCATCAGTGATTGCGATTGAGCACGGTGATGTTGTCGCAGTAGGCGGCGATGAATTGTTGGCTGAGTTTGATCGCGCTGAAAAACAAAATATGGAAGGACGCGTGATCCTGCCGGGTCTCACCGACGCACATTTGCATCTTCAACATTATGCTTTATCGCTCGATAAAATTGATTGCGAAACAGATACACTCGAAGAATGTCTGCGGCGTGTAGCGGAGCGTGCGCGAAAAGCAAACCCCGGAGAATGGATTCTCGGTCATGGTTGGAATCAAAATGTGTGGCGAGATTGGCCCTCCGCCGTTGATCTCGATCAGATCACGTCAAGCCATCCTGTTTATCTGACAGCCAAGTCATTGCACGCGGCATGGGCAAACAGCGCCGCAATGAAGTTGGCGAATATTACATCATCTACGCCCGATCCAAAAGACGGACAAATCCAACGTGATCCTAAAGGTGAACCAACCGGTATTTTGTTCGAGAATGCCATGCAATTGGTTAGCGATATTGTCCCCGCACTGACCATTGATGAACTGGCTCAAGCTATTGAAAAAGCCCAATCCGTTTTTTGGAAGATGGGCTTGACCGGCATCCATGATTTCGACCGGCGCGATTGTTTCATGGCTTTGCAGAAACTTCATGCCGGTGGAAAGTTGAAATTACGCGTCACGAAAAATATTCCGGTTGATCTTCTCGATCAAGCGTTCGATCTCGGACTTCGCTCCGGCTTCGGCGACGATTGGCTTCGCATTGGTTCGGTCAAAGTTTTCATGGATGGCGCACTCGGTCCGCGCACGGCGGCCATGTTCCAGCCCTACTTGAACGAACCCGAAAATCGCGGTATCTTAAATATGGATGGCGAGCAACTCTTTGAGCTTGGTCGTCATGCGGCGGATGCCGGGCTCGGCATGACCGTTCATGCCATTGGCGACCGCGCCAACCATGAAGTGTTGAACGCATACGAACAATTGCGCTCTTATGAAAAGAAAAAAGGATTACCCGCTTTGCGACATCGCATTGAGCATGTGCAAGTTCTCCATCCGGACGATGTGCCGCGTCTCGCTACGCTGAATGTGGTCGCTTCGATGCAGCCGATCCATGCCACCTCTGATATGCTGATCGCGGATCAATATTGGGGCGAGCGTTCCGCACTGGCTTACGCGTGGCGCACCCAACTGGACGCGGGCACGCATCTTGCGTTCGGTTCGGACGCGCCCGTCGAGTCGCCGAATCCGTTTTTGGGAATCCACGCCGCGGTCACGCGCCGGCGCGCAGGTGGCTCTCCAAATCCCGATGGCTGGCATCCCGAACAACGCTTGACCATGCAGGAAGCCATCGAGGGCTTCACAAGCGGCGCGGCCTATGCGGCCTATGCTGAAAATCGCGCGGGAAAATTGGCTGAAGGCTATCTGGCGGATTTGATCGTTCTGGAAAAGAATCCGTTTGCTTGTGATCCTGAAGAAGTGAAAAATTTACAATCATCGGCTACAATGGTAGGTGGTGATTGGGTCCTGCAATGAAAGGAGATGCCAATGGTACAGCCAAAGCTGCAACTCTCGCCTGAAATGCTTGTTCCGCGATTGGGGGATGCGCTTGTACGCGCAGGTCATATTTCAGAAATGGATTTGCAGAAGGCGCTGGCCTATCAACAGGATCAACTGGCGCATGGAAAAAGTCATTTGCTTGGCGAGGTGTTGGTTGATTTAAAATTGATCGACCGTGCCACCTTGGACGAGGCGGTGACGGATCAGATCATTCAGTTGCGCTCGGCGCTGCAAGCTGCCAACCGTAACCTTGAACTGCGCGTCCAAGAGCGGACAGCGGAATTGCAGGAAGCATTGCAGCGCCTTAATGAGTTGAGCCAGATGAAGGCGAATTTCGTGGCCAATGTTTCGCACGAATTGCGGACTCCCTTGACTCACGTCAAAGGCTATCTTGAATTGTTGATTACCGGATCCCTTGGCCCATTGACCGAAGAACAGCGCCACGCGCTGGCCGTCAGCCAAAAGTCGGCGGGCAAGCTGGAAAGCATGATCGAGGATTTGATCATGTTCTCGCTGGCGTCACGTGGCGAAATGAGCATGAAGCAGGAAACGATCGATATCGAGCGCATCGGAAATTTATCTGTCAAGACTGCCGTGCAAAAAAGCGAGGCACGCGGGGTCGAGGTCCACGCTGTTGCAGATCCCAATCTGCCTTTTGTCCAGGGTGACTCGGAAAAGATTGCTTGGGTAATGAATCAGCTTTTGGATAATGCAGTGAAGTTCACACCGTCGGGCGGGCATGTTGTTCTGAGTTTAAAGGAAGAAGGCGCAAATCTGGTCATGGTTTCAGTAACCGATACGGGCATCGGCATTCCTGCCGATCGTTTGCAGGAAATCTTCGAACCGTTCCATCAACTCGACGATTCCTCGACGCGCAGAGCGGGCGGAACAGGACTAGGCCTTTCACTGGTGCGCCAAATCGTTGAGGCCCACGGTTCCCTGCTCGAGGTTCAATCCGTGGAGGGAAAAGGCAGCACCTTCAAATTTCCACTGCTGGTAGTGGCGAAAGAAAAATAATTTGAACAGCAACGCTCCGCTGGACACTTACACGCTTTCACAGATCCATTCCACTTTGCAAGCCGTTGTTCGCAAAGAGGATTGGAAAGAAGGTCTCGACATTCTTCTCGCATCTTTCCGCGATGAATTTGTTTATGACAATGTCGCGATTTACACGCTCGACGCGCAGGCCAACGGCTTCGATGTGATCTATGCGCGGGCGGTTGGCCGCGGCAAACATGCAGAAGCCGATGCCAGTTGGGGCGAAGGGATCGCGGGACATGTCGTGGAAAAAAAAGAAATCATCATTGAAACGTCGCACGCCCACGGCGACACGTCGCGCCTCGACCTGCCGCATTTGATCGGGTTGCCTCTGTATATCGGCGGACGGTTGAGCGGGGCTTTGGTGTTTGTCCGCTTTGCGGGGCCGGTATATACTACGGAGCATATCCGCCTTGCATCGTTGATTTCATTATGGACGGCCTCCCTGCTGGAACGCAAAGCGCTGCAGGATGCGCGCGTGGAGCTCGAATCCGTTCAACGTCAAATGCGCCTGCAGGATGACTTCGTTTCGACCATCTCTCATGAACTTCGCACGCCGCTCGGCTTTATCAAAGGATACAGCACCAGCTTGCTTCGTCAGGATACAACGTGGGACGAGAAAACACAGCACGAGTTTTTAACCATCATCGACGAAGAGACAGACCGGCTGGCGCAACTCATCGAGAATATGCTCGAGTCAGCGCGCCTGCAAAGCAAGACCATCCAATTCAAGTTTCAGCCTCTGCGACTCGATGCCTTGATTCGGGATGTGGCTTTGCGCGTCCGGGTTCACAATCCGGCCCTCGAGATAAAACCGGAATTTGAAGATATGCCGCCTATTCTTGGCGACAGTGTGCGTCTTTCCCAGGTTTTTGAGAATCTATTTGTCAACGCCATCAAGTATGCGCCCGGCTCCCCCATCATCATCCACTTGGAACGCGGCAAGAATAGTGTACGCGTCGCATTTGCCGATAACGGCCCTGGTATTTCTCAAGGTTATCTTCCATTTATTTTTGAACGGTTCTATCGCGTCCCCGGTCAGAGCATTACCGGCACCGGCCTGGGCCTTTATATTTGCAAGCAGATTATTCTGGCGCATCATGGTAAGATTTGGGCAGAGTCCATCATGAGCCAGGGCACCACCTTTTTCATCGAACTGCCCATTGATTCAATGCCTTAATTCTTTTTTCATGGAAGGAGAACGTATGTCCAAACGCATTCTCATTGTGGATGACGAACCTCGTTATCTCCGTTTACTGGAAGCCAATCTAAAAACGGAGGGATACACCGTTGTGACTGCGGCGGATGGCGTGCAGGCGATTGATTCCTTTTCGGCGCATCCCGCCGATCTGGTCTTATTGGATATTATGATGCCGCGCCTCGACGGCTTCGCCACCTGCCAGCGCATCCGCCAATTCTCGAATGTGCCAATCATTATGTTGACCGCCAAAGGCGAGGAACAGGATCGCGTCAAAGGCCTGGACCTTGGAGCGGACGACTATCTCGTCAAGCCTTTCTCAGCGACGGAACTGCTGGCGCGCGTCCGCGCGGTTTTGCGGCGCGCCCAACCGCCCGTCGAGAACGGCGGCTCGCGTTTTTTCACGCACGAGAATCTCAGGATCGATTTTGCCCGCGCTGAAGTTTGGCGCGATGATCAGGCAGTGTCCCTTTCCGCGACCGAATATCGCCTGCTCCTGCAATTCGCCCACAGCATCGGCGCGATCCTCACCGCCGAAGATCTCCTTACCAGTGTTTGGGGCCCCGAATACAAAACCGACAAGGAAATTTTATGGGTCAGCATTGCGCGCCTGCGGCAAAAACTGGAAGCCGATCCCCACTCTCCCAGACATATCGTCACACGTTCAGGACTTGGTTACTTGATGCCACCCGTCGAATCGTGATGGAAAGGAACGAAAATGGCCGGCAATACGATCCTCGTCATTGATACTGATGCCGCCAGCCGCAACTTCATCGGCGCGGTGTTGCAGAAGGAGGGATATCAGATTTTGCAAGCCGCATCCGGAAAAGAGGGATTGATCGTTGCTTGGCGCGATCGCCCCGATCTGATCATCATAGATCCTATGGTACCTGATTTGAAAGGAGAGGATTTCGCAATGCGCTTACGGCAGGATGCGCGCACCGCGCGCACATCGCTGATTGCGCTTAGCAGCGATCCACAGCCGGCACGTGTACGCTCCTGCATGGATGCGGGATTTAACGAATATTTGGTTAAGACTGCCCAAGCCATGCCGGCTTTGGCCGAGGCAGTGAATCGCCTCCTGGGCAATAAAGCCGCGGCCAAAAAAATCGGTGGGTTCTTGATTGTTTTTCTAAGCGCGAAGGGCGGAACAGGCACATCCTCTTTATGCGCCAACATCGCCACGAACATTGTCCAGGCCAAACCCGAGGCGCATATCGCTGTGGTGGATATGGTGCTGCCGATTGGTTCCATTGCTGATATCGTTGGTTATCAGGGCGACCAAAATCTTATTACTGTGGCGGAAATGCCGCCTAACACAATCACGTCTGAATTCTTTCGCGATCACCTGACTGAGATGGACAACTGGCATTTCCATTTATTGGCTGGGTCGCCGGACCCTGAAAAGGGAAACCGGCTCAACGTTGGATCGATCAACGCTATCGTCAACGCATTGAAGACCGCATATGATTATGTTCTGATCGACCTGGGACGTTCGCTTTCGCGCATCAGCCTGCCCCTGATTGAGAATGCTGACCTGATTACCTTGATCGTCAGCACCGACTTGAGCACCATTTCACTGACTAAAACCGTTTGGCAGTATTTGCAATCCAAAGGAGTCGAGCCGTCCCGCGTCTATGCCATCCTTAACCGGGCGGTGGGGTTGGAAGGACTGTCCAAAGTCGAAGCTGAAAAGATCATAGGGATGGAAATCAAAATCTCCATGCCGTATCTGGGAAGCAACTTTGCTTTAGCAGATAACCAGCATATACCTTTCTCACAAAAATTTCCAAAAGATACGGCGGTAATTGTATTCAAAGATATTGCGCAGCAAATGGCAGAGATGGCTCGTCGCCTGCGGGCACAATAAGACCGGAGTTGAATATCGTGAGCATAGAATATGATGAAAAAGGCAAGTTCTTCACCAATGTCATTGCCAAGATTCCCGTACACGCGACCATTCAGACAACGATGCAGTTGATCCAAGGAAATGTTTACGTCCGAAAAGGCGAACGCCTAAAGGATGAACTGGATCGTGACGAAATCTTCCTGGCTGTTACGGATGCCAGCGTGCTGGACGTAAATGGCAAAGCAGTATTTGAGACCTCGTTTCTGGCTGTGCAACGTGCCCAGATTATCTGGGTACGACCCGATGAAGAGGAACCAGAGGATAAATAAGACTCTATGACTCAGCCAGTTCCCCAGAAACAGTTTTCTGCATCGGATCTCATAAAACTCAAAAATTATCTGATTGAAAAACTCGCGCGTGCCATCGAGGGCGAAGGAATCTCTTACGAGCAGCGACGCGAGTTCATTCAACAGCGAATGGGAAGCTTATACGAACAGGCGCATCTCGCTTTGCCTGAAGATATTCGTAATGGAATATTACAGGATGTTTTGAATGAGATGCTTGGCTATGGGCCAATTCAGCCTTTGCTGGATGATCCTGAAGTCAGCGAAGTGATGGTCAACGGAGCCAAGAAGATTTATGTGGAGAAGCATGGACAACTCATCCGGACTGAAGTGGCCTTTGATGACGATGCGCACGTGCTTCGGATCATTGAACGCATTATTTCACCGCTTGGCCGCCATGTGGATGCCGATCATCCGACCGTGGATGGACGATTGCCCGACGGCTCTCGCGTTAATGCGGTTATCCCGCTTGTGGCAATTGATGGGCCATCCATTACCATCCGAAAGTTTCGTAAGGATAAACTCTCCATTGATAAATTGATCGAACACGATTCCCTCACACAAGGCATGGCTGATTTTTTAAAAGCTTGTGTGTTGGCGCGCTTGAACATTGTCATCTCCGGCGGAACAGGTTCGGGAAAGACGACACTGCTTAACGCCCTCTCCGGCTTTATTCCGGAAAACGAACGAATTCTTACAATTGAGGACGCGGCTGAATTACAGCTCCAGCAGGACCATGTTCTTCGCCTCGAGACCAAGCCCGCCAATTTGGCGGGAGAAAATGCCGTGACCATTCGTGAGCTGGTTCGTAATGCGCTTCGTATGAGACCAGACCGTATTATAGTTGGCGAATGCCGCGGCGGCGAAGCGCTCGATATGCTTCAGGCCATGAATACNNCCACGCTCCATGCCAATTCGCCGCGCGATGCCATATCGCGACTTGAGACCATGGTGCTCATGGCAGGCATGGAGTTGCCGCTCAAAGTGGTGCGCCAGCAGATTTCATCTGCTGTGGATTTGATCGTGCAACAAACCCGCCTCCGAGACGGCGTGCGCAAAGTCACCGCGATCACCGAAGTCGCCGGTATGGAAGGCGATACCATTGTTATGACGGATATTTTTAAATTCGAACAGACCGGCCTCGGCGAAGGCGGAAAAGTGCTGGGCGAATTGAAAGCTACTGGACTTCGTCCCGCTTTTTCTCCGCGACTGGAAGCCGCCGGGTTTAAATTGAGCGCCGATCTTTTTGGCAATACTCTGGCAGATAGGCTTGCTACTCACCAGCGTCGTTGATGGTTGGCAGATGGTTCTCTGCTATAATTGTCATGATCTGAGGATTGCATGGACACTCGTTCTCAAATTACTCTGCGTACAAAAAAATTGGGCGTTTTAATTCGCGATGCGCGTCTGGCATCGCGCCGGGAAATTGATGAATGCGCCAAAGCCATCGGTGTCACGAAAGGCGTCTTCCGCGCCTATGAAGAAGGACGGCGCGCTCCATCGCTTCCTGAACTTGAAACCCTGGTCTATTATCTTAAACTGCCCATCCATCATTTCTGGGGACAATCCTCCATCTCTGACGATGCGCCTCCAACCGAACCGCTTGATTTACCGCGCCTCGTTGAAGTTCGTCAGCGCATGATCGGCGCATTGTTGCGGCAACAACGCAACAATGCCAGCCTCTCGATCAAATCATTGACTCAGGAGACAGGCATTCCGGGAGCGCGCATCAAATCGTATGAATTGGGCGAGCGTCCGATTCCCCTGTCTGAACTGGAAGTCCTGGCGACCGCGCTGGGCAGCCGCGTTGAAACTTTTTTTGACGAGAGCGGACCCATCGGCCAATGGATGAATGATCAAAAAAGCGTTCAACAATTCCTTGAGCTTCCCAAGGAACTGCAGGATTTTGTCTGCCAGCCGGTCAATCGTCCATATCTGGAACTGGCTGTCAAGCTCAGTTCCATGTCCACCGATAAACTTCGTTCCGTCGCGGAAGGTCTATTGGATATTACTTTGTAGAGGCCCCATGTCCACAAATATTGATCCTCAAATTTTGAACGAACAAGGCAAGCAGGCTTTTCAATCAGGCGAATTGGAGGCGGCGGTCGATTCGTTCCGCGCGGCCGCAGAGGCGTATGCCTCCGCCCATGATGATCTCAATGCTGCTGAATCAAAGAACAATCTCAGCGTTGCCCTTTTGCAGTTGGGCAAATTCCAGGAGTCTTTGGATGCCGCATTGGGAACGGATGAAATCTTCGCAAAGGCCGGCGATTTGAAACGCCAGGGAATGGCGCTTGGAAATCAAGCCGCCGCGCTCGAGGCTCTAAAAAGATTCGATGAAGCCCTGGCCGCTTACGAGCATTCCCCCTCCGTCTTTGCCGAGGCCGATGAAGGCGATCTGCGCGCCATGGTGCTTAAATCCGCGGCGGCCATAAAACTAAGAAAAGGCAAAGTCAGCGAGTCGGTATTTAAAATGATCGGCTCATTGGAAGCCAAACAGAATCCATCCATCTTCGACCGCGTCCTTCGAGCTTTATTGCGTTTCGTACAAAGATGATCGAGGTCAATCTGCGGACCCGCCCGGCGGTCTCTGCGGACCAACAGCAGATTGCCGACCTGGTTTTATTCCAACAACAAATTCATCGTCATTTGGATTGGCATGCCCCGCTGGAATGGCTTGGGCGCCAGCCATACTTTGTATTGGAAAAAGACGGACGCATCGCGGCCGCGCTGGCCTGCCCGCCTGACCCGCCTTCCATATTTTGGATCCGCCTTTTTGTTTTTGATTCAAATCTTCCCGGATCTTCCGTCTGGTCGCCGTTATGGGATGCGACGCGGCGCCAATTGGTTCCTCTCCGCAATGTGACCGTGGCGGCCATTGTCATGCAGCACTGGTTCGAATCCATCCTGATCGAAAACGGATTTGCTTTCAATCAACATATTGTGATGCTTGAATGGAGTCGACAGCCTTATAAAGCTTATGCGATTCCAACAGGAATTACGTTGCGCCCAATGACCATGGACGACTTGCCGCGCGTTGCGGAAGTGGACGCCGCGGCTTTCCAGCCGCTCTGGCAGAATTCATTACCGGCTTTGAGGAAGGCATTTTCTCAGGCGATTTATGCCTCGATTGCGGAAAATGAATCGGGCTTTGTGGGGTATCAACTATCAACGGGGAATCCGCACGGGGTTCACCTCGCCCGCCTCGCAGTCCGCCCCGAAGCGCAGGGACGCGGGATTGCATCCGCATTGATCCGCGACCTGATGGATCGTGTTTGCGGGGATGAAAATTTGTCACGACTCACAGTGAACACGCAGTCAAACAACACAGCCTCTTTGGCTTTATACGAAAAAATCGGCTTTCGCCGCACAGGCGAACAGTATCCTGTTTATATTTATCGTGTGGAGGATTATGACGCAGCGGGATGATGAAGTCATTGTCAATGTGCTGGCGCGGTACACGTGGCAAAAAGCGATCCGTATTGCTAATTTGAAATTGGTGTTGTGACTCAATAACGATAGAGGCAAACCATGAAGCACTTTGAATCAAATTGGCAAAACAAGCAAGGATTGAATTTTTATGTTCAAGGCTGGGAGCCGGAGAAAAAACCAAAAGCGGTCATTGCGCTGATTCATGGCTTTGGAGAACATACGGGTCGCTATACTCATGTTGGCGAAGCCTTCAATAAGGCGGGATATGCCTTGATCGGATTTGACTTGCGCGGACATGGAAAATCCGGCGGGACACGCGGACACACTCCATCCTATGATGCGATGATGGACGATATTTCTGATTTCATGGCGTTGATCGGGACGCGCTATCCCGGTCTGCCGCGCTTTTTATATGGTCACAGCATGGGTGGAAATCAAGTGCTTAACTTTTGCCTGCGGCGCAAACCGGACGTGGTCGGTGTAATCGCGACGGGTCCGTGGCTAAAGCTGGCTTTTAATCCGCCTGCGTTGCAGGTGACATTGGCAAAAACCATCAGCCACATTGCACCAAGCTTTACTCAGAATTCTCCGTTGGATACATCCGCACTTTCGCATGACCAAAAAGTCGCAGATGCTTATAATACCGATCCGCTTGTGCATTCTAAAATTTCAGCAAAGCTGTTTGTCGGCATGTACGAGTCCGGGTTATGGGCGCTGGATCATGCGGATGAATTTTCGGTTCCATTATTGCTGATGCACGGAACCGCCGACCGGATCACTTCATCCGAGGCGGGCGCGGAGTTTGCAAAACGAGCCGGAAAGATCGTTACCTGGCGTCCGTGGGACGGCTTCTATCATGAAATTCATAATGAACCCGAAAAGGCGAAAGTAATAAAAACCATGATCGACTGGCTGGACGGACAACTAAAAACGAAATAAGTCTTTTTTCCGCATTCTGGACAAATGTATATAAACATGGGAAAATCCAATCCATTATTTTTTAGTTGAGGTGTATTCATGAGCAGAAAAGATCGAGAAGGCCCGAGCAAGCGCCAGGAGTTCCGCGAGAAGCGCCGCCGCGCTGAACTGCGCAATCGCTGGATTGTAATTGGCGCGATTATCGTCGTTGCGGTTTTGATTGTCGGCGCTTTTGCATACTACGAGCTTCAACCGGTGGCCGCAATTCAAAAAGCCGATGCGAGGACACGCCCGAATGTGAACCGCAATTCCACGGGCGATCCCAAGGCGTCCGTCAAGCTGACTGAGTTCTCGGATTTTCAATGTCCCTACTGCAAACAATTTTGGACGGACACCGAGGCCCAAGTCATCAGCGCTTATGTCACGACCGGCAAAGTTTTGTATACCTATCGCACGGCGGGGAACTGGGTGAGCGGCAATATTGGTGATAATGGTTTTGAATCACAAAACTCGGCCATGGCCGCCTACTGCGCCGCCGACCAGAATAAATTCTGGGAAATGCACGATGCCTTATTCACGAATGTCCTCGGCGAGGATGCCGGTTCATTCACCAGCCGCCGTTTGCAAGCCATCGCGCAATATATCGGTCTGGATATGAACGCCTTCAATTCC
>PLNY01000149.1 GCA_003141915.1 Anaerolineae bacterium
TTCTGGGGATTCAGCGTCTTCTTCATTCTTTCGGCAATTTTTCATTGGAAATAATGCTTGCCACCCTCACCGTTCATCTTCATCTCCCTACTTGTTCCTCGCTCAAAGAAAAGCGTGGACGAATCAAGCCGCTGATGGCGCGTCTGCGCCGCGAGTTCAATGTCTCGGCCGCGGAGATGGATTTACAGGACTCATGGCAGGAAGCTATTATCGGCTGTGTGATGATTGGAAACGACTCAGCGCATCTGCAACAATCCATGCAATCTGTGGCAAAATGGGTACATGCGAATTGGGAAGATGGTCAAGTAATGGACGAAAAGATCGAAATAATTTAAACACAAAGGACACGAAGGATACTAAGTAAAAACCTTTGTGCTCGCCTGCCCTCGTTCTTTGAGGGTTGTGTCCTTCGTGTTTAGAAAAAGGAGATAACATGGATTTAGGATTGAAAGATAAACGCGCACTGGTCATCGGCGCATCGCGCGGACTCGGTTATGCAACCGCTTTGCTTCTTGCAAAAGAAGGATGCAAAGTAGTTATCAATAGCCGCGATGAGGCCAAGGTCAAAGCCGCAGCGGAGAAAATTGCCAAGGAAACCGGCGCGTCCGTGACCGACGTGGTTGGAGACGTGAGTGATCCATACGTGCCTGAAAAAATCATCGAGCAATCTGTTAAGGTTCTTGGCGGACTCGATCTGCTCGTCACCAACGCGGGCGGACCTCCAGCGGGCGCGTTCGATTCGTTCGATGAAGCCACGTGGGAGAAAGCGGTCAATCTTTCTTTCATGAGCCATGTGCGACTCATCCGCGCTGCACTGCCCCATTTGCGAAAGTCGAAAGCCGCCAGCGTGCTGACGATGACCTCCTATTCGGTCAAACAGCCGTTGCCGAATTTGGTTTTATCAAACAGCGTGCGGCTCGCGACCATCGGATTAACAAAAACTCTTGCGCTCGAACTCGGCAGTGAAGGGATTCGCTTCAATTCGATTTTGCCCGGCACGATTGAAACGGATCGCATCCGCGAACTCGATTCGTTCCGCGCCCAAAAGAACGGGACGACGCTCGAACAAGAACTTGCCGTCGACGCGCAGAAAAGTGTCTTCGGAAGAATTGGTAAACCGGAAGAATTTGCGAACGCGGCAGTGTTTTTACTTTCGCCCGCCGCATCGTATCTCACCGGCGTGATGCTGACTGTTGACGGCGGACAATATAAATCTACGTTTTAGTTTATGTCATTGCGAGCGAGCGGTAGCGAGCGTGGCAATCTCATGTTCGCATGCAATAAATTGTTTTAAGGTTAGTTAAGATTGCTTCTCGAAGACTCGCAATGACAGTTAAAATATCGTCCATGAAAAAATTATCCTTTCTCTCGCGCATCACGCTCTTGCTCGGATTCTTTTTCACGCTCGACAAACTGCTGGGGTTCCTGCGCGTCATCATCATCGCGCGCGCCTTCAATTTATCCTTTCAACTGGACGCCTTCAACGCCGCCGACATTCTGCCAACGCTTTTGACTGCATTGATGTCCGGTGAAGCGCTGTCCATGGCTTTCATTCCCATCCTCACGCAAACCTTGACTCTGCGCGGACGCCAAGCGGCCTGGGATTTATTTTCGCGCGTGGTCAACCTGGCATTCATTATCACTGGCGCAATGTCGCTGATTGCCGCGGTCTTTGCCGACCCAATCGTCCGCATGTGGATCACGCCGGGCTTCAATGCGAGTCAACAACACATCGTCTCGCTGCTCATGCGGCTCGATTTGATTGCGGCTGTTATTTTCTCCATCAGCGGTCTGGTCGTCGGCGGATTGCAAGCGAATGAACATTTTCTTTTGCCTGCGCTGGCTCCCATCCTTTATAACATCGGGCAGATTTTCGGCGCGGCGATCCTTGCGCCTGCTGCGCCGCTTCATCTCGGACCAATCACATTACCAGCATTCAATCTTGGCGTGTATGGCCTGGCATACGGAGTCATTCTCGGCGCGGCTTTGCATCTCTTGATTCAAATCCCTGCCCTCGTTCGTTATGGCTTCCGTTGGACTCCGTCCATCAAGATCAATGATCCAGCCATGATCGCTTCATTGAAAGTCATCGGGCCGCGCGTCCTCACGGTTCTCCTTGTGCAGTTAATGTTCGTGGCGCGCAGTTATCTTGGCTCGATGCTGGGACAAACCGGCGCAATCACATCATTGATTTATGGATGGATGATCATGGAAGTTCCTGAAACATTATTGGGAACCGCGATTGCCACCGCCATGCTTCCGACTCTTTCCGAATACGCGGCGCGCGCCGACTGGAGCGGCTTCCGTCAAACCATCGAGAAAGCCATCCAGGTTTTGATCGCGTTATCCCTGCCTGCCGGTGCGATCATCGCCGCCGGAATTCATCCGATTCTGCGCGCCGCCTTTCACTTCGATGAAGCCGGAACGGATTTATTAACATTCACCACCCGTATCTATATGCTGACGTTATGCGGTTATGCGCTTCAGGAAGTGGCAGCACGCGCCTTCTATGCGCGTAAGGAAGCGTTAATTCCACTCGCCACTGCTGTTATTCGATTGCTTACCTATTTGGTGATTGGAATTTCAGGATTGATTTTCTTCAAATCCATCGGCGCGCCCGCGATCGCGCTCGCTGAGCTTTCATTGACTGTTGAAGCAATCGTGATGTTGATCATTCTCAACCACCGGATGAAAGAGCCGGTTAAGATTGACGGTATCCTGCTCAAAGGGCTGGTCGCCGCTTTGTTTGGTGGCGGCGCAACTTACATCCTGGCCCTAATGCTTCCAGGCGGTGCGCTGGTCACTGCCATCCTCGGAATGATCGTCGGCACAATCATCGCGTTGATGATCGTACGCAGGGAAGTCCGGTTGTTCTTTAAGTTAGGGAAGGATGAGAATACCGGGAGCAATAAAACCGTAGAGTATAATAACCGCCATGTCTGAAAGCATTGAAAACACACAACCCTTCAAACCTGTCAAGAAAACGCCTCGCCGCTGGCGATCCGTTTTGATTGGAATCGTTGGCGTAATCGTCTTGCTGGCTTTAGCCGGGTTTGGCGGTTATGAAAGCGCAATCGGCGCCCGCGTTCAAGCCGATGAGCAATCGACCAACGAGAAGCTTATGGATCAATACAAATTAGCGCTGGTGGATGAGCAGTTCAAACGTTATGATGACGCGCAACAACGCCTCAGTTGGATCATCAAGAACGATCCATCTTTTCCGGGTGCGCAGAGTGAAATGACCAAACTGCTCATTATCATAAGCATCCCCACCGCAACCGCGACACCGACCCTCACGCCGACTCCCGATGTGCGCGGCCAGCAGGCGATGTTTTCCACCGCCCAGCAACTGGTCTCGACCGGCGATTGGCCGAATGCCCTGGCGGAATTGGACCAGCTTCGCAAGAAAGATCCGACCTTTAATGCATCACTGGTGGATGGCATGTATTATTATGCGCTTCGCAACTACGGCGTGGATTTGATTCAGAAACAAGGGAAACTCGAAAACGGCATTTACGAACTGACGCTGGCTGAACGCTTCGCTCCCCTCGACAAAGATGCCAGCTCATTGCGGGACGGCGCGCGGCTATATCTTGACGCGGCCAGCTTCTGGCAATTGGACTGGGCCACAGCCGCCAACGAACTGGCACAGGTTTTTGCCGCTTATCCAGCGATGTGGGATGGCACAATGACCGTCTCCCAGCGCTATCAGATCGCGGCGGAGCGGTATGGCGATTTACTTGTCACGCGGAACAGCTTTTGTGATGCTGTCAAACAATACCAGGCGGCGCAAGGAATTGGGGATTTGGATCAAACAGCCGCAAAGAATCTCTATCAAGCAAACCAGAAGTGCTATCCGCCAACTTCTGTGCCAGTAGCACCAGTTGCGCCCG
>PLNY01000385.1:0-2684 GCA_003141915.1 Anaerolineae bacterium
TGACTTGCTCGAATTGTCAAACACCCTTTACATTAGGCATGGCGGAAAAGGTGGCGGCCCTGCAGAAAATGCAGGCGGAAAACCTGCATCATTATGATGCGCACTGTCCGCGCTGTGGCCGGGCAAATGCCGTCTCGCGCGAACGCCTTGAGATGTTTACACCCGGTTGGAAGGATGCAATCCAGGAAACGGCTTCTGAAGCGGTTCCTGTTTCATCCCCGGAACCGGCAGCGCCTCAACCGACACCGCCGCAGATGCCTTCTGTTCCTGCCCCAATCCCTGCGCCCGCAAAAGCTCCAGTAAAGCCTGTGGTCAAAAAGCCAGTGGCAAAGAAACCTGCAAAGAAAGTTGCAAAGGCGGAGCCGAAGAAGGCAGTCAAGAAGACTGCGCCGAAAAAGACCAAGAAGAAATGACTCTGCGCGCCATCTTCTTTGACCTTGGCGGCGTCATTCTAAGAACCGAATATCAGGCGCCTCGTGAGCGACTCGCGGCGCGCCTCAATATGACGTATGAAGACATTAATAAAATTGTCTTTGAATCTGAGACCGCGCACAAAGCGTCGCTCGGCGAAATGAGCGTGAAAGAACATTGGCTGGCGGTGACGCGTAGACTGCGGCTTCCGGCTTCCGAGGCGGAATCCATTCATGACGAGTTTTTTGCGGGCGATGTGATCGACCGCGACTTGCTGGATTTTATCCGTTCGCTGAGACTGCGTTGCAAGACCGGCATCGTTTCCACCGCATGGAACGATCTGCGTGAATATATTGTTCGGAATAAATTTGACGATGCGTTTAATATAATCGTCAACTCCGCGGAGATTGGGATCATGAAGCCCCGGCCTGAGATTTATCAATGGGCGTTGAAGCAGGTCAAAGTCGAAGCGAAGGAAGCGGCCTTCATTGATGATACGCCGAAAAATGTCGAGGCCGCGAACGCGCTCGGTATGCGCGGCATCGTGTTTCGCGATCCCGCGCAAGTTAAAGAAGATCTGAAGACTCTGCTTGATCATCGGTAATAATCGCCGATTTGACGAAGCAGGCCTGGCAGATTTTCTGTCAGGCTTTTTTGTCTCAACCAATCAACCATGCTTGCATCCATTCGCTCCCATATTATTGAACCCGTCCGCAGTTTCAACCGCGCCGCGCGGTTGTTCCTGCTGGTGATGCTTATTTACGGCATCATTTACAGTGGCTGGCAATTGTTCTTTAACTTTTATATTTTGCAAAACGGATTCAGCCGCGACTTCCTCGGCCTGGTAAATTCCCTGCCGTTCGCCGCAAGCTTGATCTTCGGGATTCCGCTTGGCCGCCTTTCCGACCGCATCGGACGCAAAGCCTCATTGATCATCGGCCTTCTGTTTTACATTATTACCCTGTTGACACAAATCACGTTCCGCCAACCCGCTGTAATAGTTATCTCTGCATTTTTGTCCGGCGTGTTCAGTATGCTTTTCATTATTGGCCAGGCGCCGTTGATGGTCAAGCTTTCGGATGGAAAAAATCGCACGATGCTTTTCAGTTTGAATTATGGCTTGCAGACTGTCGCAGGCGCAGTGGGAAGTTTGTTCGCCGGGCAATTGCCCGCGCTCTTCGGGGGCATGCTGCGCGTCAAGGCGGATAGCGCGGCGGCTTATCAAGCGGTGTTGATCGTCAGCGTTTTATTGGGATTGACCGCGCTGATTCCGTTATGGATCATGGATGAACCGACATCGCCTCAGCCTGTGACTGTTGGCGGTTCGCCATCCAAAAAACCTTCATTCGGTCTGACAGCGATGACGCTCAAGATGATCGCGCCTCAGGTGTTGATTGGTTTCGGCGCAGCGATTCTGATTCCATATATGAACGTCTTCTTTAAATATAGTTTCAACATCAGCGATTCACTGCTTGGGATTCTATTTGGCCTTTCGTCGTTAATGATCGGCGTTGGAACATTGATTGGTCCGCATCTTGCAGCGCGGCTGGGAGGCAAAGTCCGTGCCATTACAGTGACCCAATCCAGCAGTCTGGTATTTTTATTGTTGATGGGCTTTGCGCCCACGCTTTGGCTTTCTGCGATTGGTTATTTGATGCGTACCGCGTTGATGAATATGGCTTCGCCTTTGTATAGCGCTTTTTGCATGGAGCATACGCCGGAACATGAGCAGGGATTCGTCAACAGCGTTCTGAATTTGTCGTGGAATATCGGCTGGGCAGTGGGGCCGTTTGTTTCCGGCGTGGTGCAACAGAATTACGGCTTTACGCCGCTCTTCGTTGCGACGGCGATATTGTATTTCATCGCGATTGTTCTTCAATGGAAATTCTTTGATACGGTGGACCGGATGGCGCCTGTGGCGGCATGATAAATGTTATGTCATTGCGAGGAGTGACGCTAAAAGCGTCACGACGTGGCAATCTCGTGTTTGATGCAATCATTAGTTTGATAATTACATGAGATTGCCACACTCGGTCTCGACCCTGAAAGGGCGCAGGGCGTTACGCTGCTGGTCGAGTAACTCCGAAGGAGTGTATCGAGACCCAGCGGCTACTCGACCAGCGCTCGCAATGACATTGTTGTAATAATTATCTTTTCGATAGAAGTTTTTCCAAATCTTCTTCAGTTTCGTTTCGCGCGCGGATCGCAATCGGCGCGCGCAGGTGGCGGCGTAAGGTTTCCTCGCTTTTGTTATTATCGAAATAATCGCGGAA
>PLNY01000385.1:2690-2844 GCA_003141915.1 Anaerolineae bacterium
ACGCGGCAATATAATCCCGGCCGCTCGGCTTGACGAAATTTCTTTACGAATTGCGGATCGCCCATCCTCGCCGCCAGCGTGGAACATGGAATGCGCGGCGCACTGACTTCGAGAATCGTAGAGCCAATACGCAATCGGTCACCGATGTTGAAGC
>PLNY01000426.1 GCA_003141915.1 Anaerolineae bacterium
TTTCAACAACCCATCGCCATGTAACTCGGTCAGGACGGGCATTCGGTTCAGACGCTTCGGGTTTCCTATTCCAGCGGGATTAGTTTATATTCCTTGGCTAAAGCTAATTCGACCCGCCGCATGATAAACCGTAAAGCGGACCAGTCAGCCAGAAATTCAGCACATTTCGGATATTTTTGTTGGATTTCGTAAGGTGACTCGTCCGACTTGGATGCTCGCGCCCACCAAACACGAAATTGGCCATTCCACTTCTCAAGAAAAGGCCGCAAAACATTGGCAAGCACGCGGTTGATCAAGATTCCAAGATGCTCTTGCTTAAAATCCTTGATTCGTCCGACCGGAAACCGCCGCATAATAAGTCGTGCCTCCTGAAAGAATTTGTAAAGCGAATCAAGGCTTTCGGAAAATAGTTCGCCGTCGAAGTTAGTTGCATTCTTGTCGCCACGCTTGCCCACCACGGCAACCCGGGTGGCAATTTCAGTGTATAACTCCCATGCACACTGCCGGTCTTCATCGGACAGTTCAGCGCCAAGTTTAATAAAACCTAAATCGAGCGAGAAATCGCCTTTGGTGATGGTGGCCATAATTAAGTAATTTTGTTGCCTTTGACTGAAAAACGCTTTTCGCTGCTGGAAAAATCAAAAGGATCGGCAACCACGGTATTAAATGCTTTTTTGAAAGTCGTTTGCAACCAATTTATTAGCGCATCGCAAACTGGGTATTCAAACACCCGGTAATTTCTGCGGTTTTCATATCCGATAGACTCCAGCAGGGATTTTGGCACCACAGGCGCTTCGATACCAAAAAACACAAAATGGTCGGAGATTAGAACCTTGTCGGTTTGTGTATCATTTTCGAGATTGTGGATATTTATGCTTCCATCAGTGTTGCTGTGATGTGAATCCGCCTGCTGCCATTCTTGATTGGCAGACTCAAAATAATAAATATTGTCGCCCACCATCATCTTGCGACTACCGTTCCGCACCGGCTTCTTGTCCATGTATGCAGGGTTTGTCCAGTATCCATTGAAGTTTACCTTTGCGGAAACACGCATTGCATAGATGCACCTTCCTGTGGCGTTTAATCGGTCACCACCCATTCCGATCACCCAGTCGCCGACTTCGGCTTTGCTCCGAATTCTTGGCTTGCAGGTAGCCAGAGTGCAGAAACCGTGAAAGGGGTTCGGGGCAAACCCAAAGTCACGGGCAACCACATATATGTAAACCCTCCCCATCTGGTTTTAACAATTAAGAGCTACGCGGTTGTGAGATGCTTCGCGTGTCGTGCCATCCGCATTTTGAAATTCGTTGGCAGTTCCATCAATTGCGGCCATAATGCTGTCGGTGTTCCAACCCACAATGGATGACGCATACTTTTCAAGTGCCGTTGGGATTTCAGCATCTTTACCGCCTTGAGCATAAACTCCCACAATGCGCTTATTTTGCTTGTTCGCCTGTTCAATCTCCCAGTTTACCCATGACCTGGTGTGCGTCTCCTTGCCGATCAAAACCACTACCGTTCCTGCCCATGAGATTTTCATGCGAAGCAAGCGACGGATAGTCTCCTCCTTTACGAGCCCCTGATCCAATCGCCTTTGGTTTGCAGGTTTCGCCCGTATTGAACTGTTGCGAATATCATGACCATTTTTTGTTAAAAGTGCAGTAAGGTTGCTTACCTCCGCATCATCGGCATGATGATGGCTGATAAATACATGCCTGCGATTATTTTCTGTGTTCATACTTGATCCATGTTTTCTGTTTTGCCGCCTGTAAAACGTGAAGACCAACGTTCCCAAAGCTGATTGTATGCAGGATTGGTGCAAAACCCCATAATCTCTCCAACAAGGTCAGGACGCTTGCGTTTGCGCGCGCCCTCAGCGCTTAGCACACACAGAATATTACGGTAAGCAGTGGGTAGTTTGCAGGACCGGACTGTGCCCAGCAAAGATTCAGCTTCAATTTTGTCATCAATAATGCAGTTACCATTATTTTCTAATTCCGACAAAACCAAGTCGAAATCTTGTTTTGGCAACGCAAGTGAGTCCGAATTCTCTGTTAGATTCAGTTGCGGCTCTGACTCCATTTTACTGAGATCACGTTCATAAATATGCAAGCTATCGCTGACGTGGTTGTAACTTCCAACATTGATGTTAAGCCAGCCAGCAAGAATTTCTTGCATGGAAGTAAACTGGACAAAATTATACGGCAGTCCACGAAAAATGTCATTACTACGCATGATTTGCGTCCACTCCAATGCGCCGCCACGAACCTTTAATATCGAAACAATGTTACACGGGATGTCCGCAGCCAAAGGAATGCCGTCTATGGTTGGCAAATCATCCGAAGCATCCCAGATTTGGAGAACTATCTGCCGACTGTCAGGATTCTTTGCCAAGGCCCGATAAGCGCGATCCATCTGGTCGATGTTGAATTTCTTTCGTAGCCGGTAACCGTAGGCCCCATGATAACATGGACCTTGTCCCGCGTAATCTGGCAGTCCTTTGTTGAAATAGTTGAGAAAAGCCGAGTCATTCCGACCAGCCATTATCCAAATTACTTCTGCCAAAGCAAAAGCAATGCTCATCGGCGGGTTCCTTGCAACCACCCAGCGTTGCCGGGGGTCACTGATAGAGATGGCCGCGTGAAGAATCTCGCGGGTCGGCCCAAATCTACTGGTCTGCGTCAGCAAGACAGCATTCGTGCGAAATACCGTGGCAATTTTGTCCCATGCTTCATTCGCAGTCCGGCCTTCAAATACTTGGAACATTCAAACCTCCTTTTTTAATTTGTTCGTTTATGCCCCACTTGGGCGGATACCAGTGCGATATGGGCATGGCTGTAGCCCGATATTTTTGCTTGATTCGGACCCTGCCCGTATGTCCTGCAAACTCTGGGTGTTTTACCCGCGAATATTTATCCACTTCACAAAACAAGCTTTGACAATCCACGAGTTGAAGCGGACGCCCCCAAAGAGAAAAAAACTCAATTCCCAGGCGGCTAAATTCGGATTGCTGGCGCTCCGCTACTGCCTTGATCATTTCGGCTTCGTTGAGACCACCCAGGTCGGAAAAACATTTCCGAAGCCCATCACGCGCACCCGGCCCCGGAACAACAAAATCCATCTCGCTAAAGTTTAGCAGCGTGCTGTAATTTAAGTCGGTCACATATTGATAGGCAAGAAAGTCTCCAATTGTAGGGTAAGCACGAAGCAAATCGAACGCCTTACTCATAGATGACACTTGTGCTAAACGCGACGGCAAATCGTCCTTGAGCATTTGCTCCAATAATTTGAGGTGCATTCGATGCTTGCGGCCAAAAGAAGAAGGTCCGCCGGACGGCATGATGTAAGCGGCCGAATAAATAGTTGTTCCGCCATCAATCGCTTTGGTCAAAGCTGCATCAAAGTGTGTATAAGAATACTCTTTGTATGACACTCGACCAAAATTGCGGGTGAGTAATTCCCAAGTTTCAATTCGATTGAAAAACTTGAACAAAAGTGTCCGAAAAAATACTTCATCAGGCGATTGATCGCCGTGGTAGATGACGTTGCGAATCAGATATTGGCTGGTGCGATCCGAAGCCCTGTAAGCGTTTGTAAATTTGTATTCACGCAAAATGGGATCGTTGGTCCAAGGCGGCTGATCGCCACGTAGTCTGCGAAAAAGTATAGCCTGCCTTTCCGCAGCCAGTCGCCAATATGTATCATACACAACCGTCGGTTTGGCCGGCTCCAGCTTGCTGAAGATTTGTGGCTTGGAAGGTTGGGTTGCCTCCAAGGGTAGCTTGGCCTGATTTTTTAACAAATTGATCTTCTTACCGAGACCGGAGAGTCGTATNNGGCTCAAGATTTCGTCTAATGTTCTATCATTAGCCAAAACACTGACCGGATATTTACGAGCCTCCTGTCCTGCCAATTTGGTGTATTCTTTAACTAGCAAACTATCCTCCAGCCCAGGCTCGGATTCGATAGGTGCCTTGGGGGTCAATAAGAAAACACGCACGGGGCGGATTTTACCCCAGTGTAAGCGTTCCACGTCAATCATCGCCCGTAGCGATTCAGGGACTGCGCCTGCTAGAACCCCATACACAAAAGTTGACCACCAAAACCGATCCAAGATTACAACTTTTCCGTTTTTTATTGCGGGGATGATTCGGCTTTCTATGGTGTCAATGTGCGCGGCGACATGCAGCAACTGTAAACTGGCGGGGTTTATCTTCTTGATCCCGGATTCATGTGCGCTGTGATGAATGTCATATACATGTTTGCCAAGTGTTCCTGGTTCCCGCCTTGGGAACGAAAACCACTCGCATTTGATGTCACACGCATTCAGATGCTCTGCAAAGACTCGGG
>PLNY01000386.1:0-208 GCA_003141915.1 Anaerolineae bacterium
GGGTGTAGATGCGCGTGAAAGCGTACGCCCAGCCCAAGGTCAAAGTAAGAACCGCGACTCCAATTACTGCGGACGATAGGCGAAAAATTATTTTCCGGGATTTACGATCTACCGTTTGAGCCTGATCCCATAAATAAATCACGAACCATCCTGCCATCATGCATAACAGCGGATAGATCGGCAGTTGATAACGCATGGTCGGATTGAA
>PLNY01000386.1:213-26032 GCA_003141915.1 Anaerolineae bacterium
GATTCTCCAAAGCATGGCAAGGAAGCCGATCCATGCCAGGATGCCAAGCGGCAAGCCGAGTCCCCAAGTCGTCAAATTGTCAAACGAGAAAAGATGCGAGCGCCGCGCCCATTGCAATGCGAACGGCACATCCACATCCCCACTGGATTGGCCCAACAACTCCTTCATGTTGGCGACCCACGCAGGATTCAGGCCAAGACCATGAAAGGCATACGGCATGAAGATGCGGAACGAGAGAATCGAAGCGACCGCGCCGGCGATCAGGTAAATAGCAAGCAGCGTCCAATATTCAATGGGATGTGAATGTTGAGCAACATCATCGTTCACCGATTTTCGGTCCACGGTGAAATATCGCAGGAGGAACGCACCCGGTAAAAGCACTGCAAGCGGGGCCGCGTCCAGTTTGGAGGCAGTCGCCATTCCATATGAAACGCCGAAGCCAAGGCTGAGGAGAAAAAGCGGATCCTTGATAAAACGCAAAACGTAATTCATAAATGGGGATTCGGAATTTGGCGGTGAACCCGATTCCCAATTTGTGATTTCCGATTTCCGTCTGACCATGATCTCCACTGCGAAATAAATCGCCAGGAAAATAAACAGGTTGGCGAAGGTATCCACCGTAAAGAAGTGCGATTGTTGAATCTGCAAAACCGCCAGCGCGGAAAATGCCGCGCCCAGCAAGGCGACACGGCGATTGTAAAGACGCGCCGCGATCAGATAGATCAACAGAATCGTCAGCAGATCTCCGAGCGCGGAAACCTGTCTGCCAATCAGGTTAACTTGATCGTAGCCGGTCTGACCCATCCACTCTGCCACATATCGAACAACGACAATCGGCAAATCGCCGTAAACAAAAAAACTGTAACCGCGGTTTTGCGGGTTCAACGGCGAGCAATAGGTGTCGAAATATCCGCCCCATTTGGAACAATCCGGCATTGCATTGGCATAAGCCTGACGCCACTGCTGATTTGCGGCAATCGGAGCCGGGCCCAATTGATCCAGCGATTCGTTCACCGGCGCGATGGCGCTCTCCACCATCGTTAAGAAACGTTCATCGGGATGCAGATGCTGGTTTTGATCCCAATTCAAACCGATCACGCGAAAATAAGTCCCGATTCCCAACACAAGGATCAGGAGAACATCATAAATCCAGGCGTGTTTTGCGTTAGACATCATAGGTTGTAATCTATCATTGAAAACTTAATGCGAAATAAATGTTTTGAAGAGAACATCATTCTATTTATTGAACGGCTCGCGACATCTGGAAATGTCGCGAGCAAGCGATGACGGGAGTCATCGCACTCCGTTGTTATTGGGAAGGCACAAAGTAAATCCAGAAATCGTGCCCGGCTACCGGCGAATGGTGCAGGCTCAACGAGCCTCGCGGATATAACTGCTTGAGAATATCCAGCGACTTTTGATCGTTCTGAGTCGGGTCCTGCGAGTTGGCTTTCACGATGAACAGCTTCGGTCCCGATAATTGTACAGTAGTTGCCAATTGATCGGGGAACATGGCAAAGTCACGGTTTGGGATTCCCGCCCAGACTCCGGGCAGGCGTGTGTCCACCCAATATGGGAACGGCACGATCCAAACCGTATCCGTTTCGCCATAGACCAAACCAAATTGTTTAATGACCGCGCCCATCTCGGATGAATTCCATGAACTGAGGCGGAACTCCTGATCAAATTGATTGAAGACCAGATCATAATTCTGGGCAATGGATGCAAGCAATAATACTGCTGTCAAAATCCAGGCGAAAACCTTTCGCTTCTTTTCCGACCCGAAAGCGGATATCAAACCATCGAGCGCCAGCGCCACGATGATAAAGGTCGGGACGAACGCGCCCGCAGCGCGGTTCAATGCCGGGTTCTCGTCGGGAAACGCCAGAGAAAGAGTCGAGGGGAGTTGAAGAATGGGAACGGAGAGAAGCAAAAACAGGTCGAGCCAATGGCGCTTTTGAAAATACCGCGCAAGGATGAGTATGACCCCGATCAAAAACAACGCGCCCGAAACAATATCCAGCGCGGGACGATGCGGCACGGACGCGACCCATATGTTGCCGTCGTCCCAATTGAACATCTTCAACCCGACCCAAACATTGGACACAAGGATTTGGTACCACGGACCCGGCAGAGGCTGTTCGGTAGTTCCGAGACGCGAGAGCGCTCGAAAGGAAAACATCTCAGGATTCTCGGTGGCATAACGGAACAACGGGATGAAGATCATAAACGAAGTCAGGCCGACGATGACAAACCAAACCAGCGCGTCGCGGCGTGCGCCTTTCGATTGCGCGTGGATGATATACAAAATGAACGCGGCCGCCACCAGGAACGGCACAATACGATAAGGAGTGTAACCGTTCAGGCCCAGGCCGAGAAAGATTCCAGAAAGAATAAAATCGTTACGGTTGCGAGTCCGCAGGCCGCGGATGAGATACAACATCATCGGCGCGACGAACAGCGGATACAGTGGAAAGCGCAGGCCGATGCGGGAAATCATATTCGGCCAATACGCGATTCCCGTTATAAAGAAGGCAAAGAGTCCAACGCGCCGACCGCCGATCTCTTTGCCAAGCAAATACATGAATGGCAAGACGAACAGACCAAACCCAACCGTGTCAATTTTCAAAGTTAGGAATGATAAGCCCGTGCCGAAGATCCAATTCATCAACACCGTCCAATAGAATTGGATGGCTTCGCGCCCGGTGTTGCGCGGAAAGAAAATATGAGTCAATCCATGTGTGACATCATAAACATCGAGAAGCTTCTCAGCGTGATCGCTGAACGGTTCGGCAGGAGTTTGTTGAATGTGATAGACGCGGAAAAAAATAACAACGAGGCTCAACGCAAGGATAAAAAGCGTCCAGCGCGTGATGTGGATTTGCCATTCGCGGCGCGAAACGGTTTCGACGATTCGCCGCCATAGTGGAGGCTGGTTGGGATCGCGCAGCCACAACGACCACACAAACAAGATAATCGCAATTAACCAAAGCGTAAGATTGAAAACGGTAAATAGATTGCCGGAGAAAAAGAAGAAAGCCAGGACCGCAAACGGAATCGAAATCAAAAAGGCGGCGCGATGAAGCGTGAGTGGATCGTTTCCGCCGGATGATTCAGCGTGCGAAAGAAGTTTCCACTCGCCGCGCAAGACCGACCACAATAAAAACGCCAGCGCCATCAAATAGAGAGCAATGCCGGTTAAATCGGAAGGACTCGGCGGTTCGAACATCCGTTGAGCCAAAAGGGCCAATCCTAAAGCAATCAGTGATAACCAAGGGAAAGGAGAGCATGGTTCATGGTTAATGGTTGATCGTTGATTGTTGATCGTTGATTGTTGATCTATATCCACAGATCGTTCAACATCTTCGCCCTCAACAACTTGTGATTCCGGAATCTCGATCTTCGGTTTGCGTCCAAACGACAACTTGGATTTGACGTAATCCAATACGGACGGTTCATTTAATTCAGGATGATCTTCGTTCATATCATTCACTACTCACCGATTAAATTTTTCTTGCAATCACAATCACGCTTTCGCCCCAGCGCACCGGAAGAAAAACAAAGGTGCTGATCGCCTGAAACCCGCCAAGCGAACCGAAGAACAATTTTTGAATCGAATTCGGAATCAATGGGACATAAGGTGTGTTCCAAAAACCGTCGGCAAACGCGCGGACGATGTTCATGCCGCCATCTCGGATCAACCCAAACCATTCAGCGGGCGGTTTGAGCGAAATGTGAGTCGGATCGAGATAGCCAATCCATTGATCGCCTTTCCACGGCTTGAGAAGCGAATCCAAATTCGGCGTGGCGAGGATCAGGATTCCGTTCGGCTCGAGCACGCGGCCAATTTCCCGGATGGCCCGCGCCGGGTCGGGCAGATGCTCGACGATGTGTTTGATGATGATCACGCCGAAGGTCGAATCTACAAACGGCAGATCCTGCGCGCTGGCTGTCTGCAGTTGAGTCCGCTTCGCTTCCGACTTTGAGTGGGCGACTGCCCAATGATTTAAATCCAACCCGAAGGTTTCGAAGCCGTCTTCCAACTGGCCGACCAGATGACCCAGCCCCGAACCAATCTCCAGCAGACGCGAACCGCGCTGTCCATAACGGTGCGCCAGCGCGGCAAAGAATCGATTCGACCACCAATACTGGCTGTACTTGGCGAATGAAACGCTGGCATAGGTGTGGGTCGAAAAATATTTTTCGTCGAAGGACATGGGATTCTAAAACGCAAAGCGCAAAACATATTTCGCGTTTTGCGTTTCATTTCCTCTTGGCAATGTAAAAAGTAAACGTTCCATTCTCAACGGGTTCGGGCGACGCGTATTTCTTGACATATCGCTCCGTCAGCCAAAGATTCCATTTTGTGGGAGCGATGATCCAGCGGCCGGTCAGGACACGAGCCAGCACGGACGGAATGCCAAAATAATGTCCCCATTCTAACACGCGCATTGCAGACGGAGAAAAATAGTTCCACCAGCGCACCAATTCAAAACCAGCCTTCTCTAAACGTGTCTGCCAGACATCCGGTTCGTCCGCATGAGAGACACGCGAAATTTTGCGGAACCATTCAGTATAACCATTGCCAAGCACGCGTGAGATCGAAAGCTCCGAAAGATAGCGCGTGTTCGGCACGCAGAAATAAAACGGTGCGCCCGGCTTTAACACGCGCGCGGTCTCGGCCAGCACTGCGTCAATGTGCGGGATGTGTTCCAATACAGAGTTGCTGAATCCGCTCGCGAAGCAATTGTTTGGAAAAGGCGAACGCGCCCCATCGGCTTCAACCAATGCACGATACGCTCCATGTTTCCTTGCTTCGTGAATTGGGCCATGCCACGGATCGAGACCCACATCGATTTTTTTATCGAAGGTCAAGGAAGCGAAATGACCGTCACCGCAACCGACATCGTATACCGGCGCGCGCAAAGGCAAATCCTGATAATAGGACGACTCAACCGCGCGCAGGAAGGCACGGAAGTATGGAAGGTCACGCAGTTGGAGGAAAAGAAAATCTTTCATGGGCGCCATATCAATGACGTTTATTTTTTCATCAGCCTTTCAAATAATTTTTCGTATTCCGCCACGACCGTATCCGGGTCATACGTCTTCTTGAGGGATTCGACGTCGCCGCGGAATTTATCCGGTTCATCCAAGACCTCGAGGATGGACTCCGCCAAAGAATCCGCATCGCCAATCTTGGATACGCATCCCGTTCCATGCATTTGAACCGGCATCCGCACGCCGGGCAACGCAGATGGAACACACGGCACGCCGTTCATCATTGCTTCGATCTGAACGAGACCGAAAGCTTCCGTTGAATTCAGCGACGGCACAACCAACACATCCAGGTTCGGATAAAACGCCGACATCTGAGTCGGATTGAGATTGCCGAGAAAAGTCCAATGACCGGCATTCTCGTATTCACGAATGCGCGGCATCAGGCGATCAAAATAAGCCTGCTCGCCCATCACATTCTGATATTGTCCGGCAAACAAAACCTGCGCGTTCGGATATTTCTTTAAGATGACCGGCAACGCGTCGAGCAGGACCTCGACTCCTTTTTCAGCGGCGAAGCGCGCTGCCATCCCGATGACCGGTTTCCGGTCGGCGCGATGATGCGTTTCCGCAAAGGATTGGATCGCATCTTTATCGGCAGTTGGCAATTCAACCGGCGGAAGAATCGTCTGCAACTTAGATCTATAGCGCGAAAGATACGATGAATGGTCGGCGTAGTCCTGTGTGTACGTCACGATTTGATTCGAAAGAAGCGCGGCCATATTGTTTTGCCACTGAACCACGAGATTGACAAAGCGATTGAACAGGCCAGATGGCAAAAGCAAATCGCAGTGATAGGTGAGAACCGCGGGCTTGCCGAACAACCGGCTGCGCAGCGCAACGCCAGGCGCGTCGAATTGCGGCAGATGCAATTGCACTACATCGTGATCGGCGACCAGTTTGGTCGCGGCCCAGCCAAAGGTCGGTGCAATGACGCCCTTGCTTAACCGGAACATCACCGGCACGCGGATGATCTTGACGCCGTCCATATTTTCTTCGCGCGGCAAAGATGGATCAAATTGCGTGGTCATCACCGTCACCTGGTGTCCGCGCCGGACAAAGGCACGCGCAAGCCGCTCCGCATAAATGGTCAAACCGGAGGTGTGCGGACGATAATAAGTGAGGACAGTCAGGATTTTCATACGGCGCAAGGATTATACCCTACTGAGGAAGTACGCCACCAGCATTAATTAAAGTCTAACATCGAAATACTGCAAACGATATCGCAGGAAATATGTTGATCGAAAATGACGCAAAATCTCCATGCATTTCGCTTTATCCTGCAGAAAAATAAAACAACCAAGTTGCCAACATAAATATCCAGCACCTTGTTATAATCCACCCAATTTCTGACGGCGGTTTATAGAACAAGGCTGTTCCAGAAAACGATTTTCAATTCTCCAGATCAGCTATGACTGAAAAGATCAAACATTCTTTATCGCAATTGCGGTCAACCCTTCAACAAACATTGGGATTCGATGCCCTTAGCGTAATCGTTGCGCTATTGATATTTAGTTTAATTTTACTTAACGTATCTCCAGAAATATTTCGCACCATAAGCCTCAAAGCAAGGACAGGTTTTGGGGAATTCATCCCGTTTTTCATTCTGCTGCTCTATGCATCTTTTCGCCTGCCGGGGCCGTGGGGCAGATTCTTTTCAGTAACTCTAACCTTTGCATTCTTTGGCCTGGTTTTAGCAGGATTATGGCAAACGGGGCAATCCCAATCGACGGTATTCAATGGAATTGTCCCGTTGTATGATGCGTCCTATTATTACGCTGACGCGCTCAGACTGATGGCGGGACAAAACTTATCATCCTTTTCGGCACGCCGTCCGCTTTTCCCGGGACTGCTAGCCGTGTTATTGACACTTACTGGACGGAACTTGATGGCATCTTTGGGAATTCTGACCGCCATCACTGCGGGGGCATGTTATCTGGCGGCGAAAGAAATTCAAAGGACGCATGGAGCCGAGGCGGCAGCCTTTGTTCTTACAATTCTATTTCTCTTCTATAGATATAACAGCGGTCTCGTTATGTCGGAAAGCCTCGGAGTCACTTTAGGCGCTTTGGGGTTTGTCCTTATCTGGCGGGGAATCGCTGATTTTAAACAAGCCATCGTTTGGGCGGGTTTTTTCCTCACCACCTTGGCTTTAAACGCTCGCGCAGGCGCTTTCTTTGTGTTGCCGTTTCTACTTCTGTGGGGCGCATGGATATTCAGGATGCCAGGAAAAAAATTCTCTTTGAAATTCTTCCTTGGCGGTCTGGCAGCCATCGGCGCAGGCTTCCTGCTGAATTGGCTGGTATTCCGGCTTCTGGCCGTTTCGTCGGGAGTGTTGTTCGCAAATTTCTCTTATACGTTATATGGACTTGCATCCGGAGGAAAGTATTGGACATACATATTTACAGTTCATCCGGAAGTGTTGAAACTGCCGGAGCCTTACCAATCCAACACGATCTACAGACTTGCATTTGAACAAATACTACAAAATCCCAGTCTGCTGCTTCAGGGCATGCTTCATAACTGGTCGATGTTTTTCTCCAACCCCAGCTACAGCGCTTATTCATTTGTGTCAGAAGAAACTAGAACGGTAAGCAACACCACTCAATGGGGATTGTTCGGTTTATGTATTCTTGGAATTTATAAAGGGCTTAGCAGAAGATCCTCCGATGCCTTCTCAAGCTTTGTAACGGCATCCGCTTTGGGCGTCTTAATTTCCGTTCCTTTTCTGCCGCCGACCGACGCCTTTCGAATGCGGCCTTATGCAGCCAGTATGATCATTTTTGCGCTGTTACCTGCAATGGGACTTATATTCATCCTGGAAAAGTTGAATTCCAAAGTCCGGTTTTTTCTTGCGCAGGATCGCGCTTTCCCAAGCTATGGGATAGCTGCATCGCTCAGCATCGGATTAACTTTGGCCTTGACCATTGGGCCTTATCTCGTAAAGCTTACGGGGAATCCGCCGATTCTTCTGCCGACAAGCTGCGACGCAGGATTCACTTCCATTGTCACGCGCTTCGACACGGGGACTTACTTCAATGTAATCCCTGATGACGATCCAGAACCGGATGGAATGCCAAACTTTCATTTTCAAATCTATAAGCGCAACTCGCATGGCCTCTCCGACCCGAATCTGACTGCGTGGACAACCAGAGCAAAGCCTCCCGTCTCCTTGTTTTACGCCCTAGATTACCGGACTTATGGAAAAGCATTAATTAGCATTCCCAGCAGTCTGCTGCCTCAACCCGGTTCATTCCTGGAAATGTGCGGGGATTGGGGAACTGATTCCAATCTCGCTGGTTATAATATTTTCTATGCAAAATCCGCAAAAGTCTTTTTGCCCTGAAAGGTAAACGGATCAGGAATATGACAGGCTCTTTTTATCATCGGATAAAACATTATCTCTTAAACTTGCCTCTCATGGTCTGGATTCTGCTTGGATTTTTTATAACTTTTATCTTTTTCTTCTTGAAGCCAATATTTTTTGATCCATCGCAGGCGATGCAATTTAATAAGTACATCTTAACGATTACCCCGATCGGCGATGATTTTAGGGAGATTGTATCCTATAGTTCCGACTGGATCCAAACTGGCGCTGTTCCAGCAATACTGTACCCCTCCTTTACTCTCCTTTTTTTTACGCCATTTACATTTTTAGGTCCTGAAACAGGTTATGCAATCATCACGTTAATCATCCTTGCCTGCTACATCCTGATAACATTAATCCTCCCCAAGAAAATCAATAAATCGAGGGACATATCTTCTTTTGCGATGCTAATATTGGTTACAGGGATTTTCTCTTACGGTCTTCAGTTTGAGCTGGAACGGGGCCAGTGGAATGTTATCGCTATCGCATTCTGTCTAACTGCCATCTATATTTTTTTCAATCACCCAAGATATCGCTGGCTGGCGTATTTAATATTCTCCATATCCGTGCAATTAAAACTCTTCCCGGCAATCTTCGTTTTTGTTCTGATCGAAGATTGGTCGGATTGGAAGAATAACATCAAACGAGTTGCCGGGCTGGGGATGCTTAATCTATTGGCCTTGTTTATTTTCGGCCTCAATCCAATTTTGAATACCATCAGATCCACGGTGGGAATAAAATCTTTTAATAGCGGAAGGCCGTTCAATCTGTCGATTACATCCTTTTCAATATTTCTACTATCTTCAAATATCCTCCCCCGCAAGCGCATTGTATTATGGCTGCTGGCAAACAATTGGGTACTCCAGTTGTTCTTCTTTGCTTTTTTAGGTTTCTGTTTTTTGATTATCTTTCGACAAACATATATGAAAAAACTAAAGGGCTTCAACCCTTATATCTTTCTGGCATGTTCCATCGGGGCTTGCGTCATCCCGTCCATCAGTTTTGACTATAAACTATCCATGCTGCCAGCATGTATTGCGATATCGATCCCGGGTATTTTATCTTTCAAGAAAACCGAAAACAGCCTGCTAAACATCCTCCTCGCTTTTATTTTTTCGCTGGCTTATTCATCCACGCTGTATTCATATACAAACAAGCCGGAAATCCTGCAAAACGATTTTCCTGCCTTGCTAATAATATTAGCGATATGCACCGTATTATCGTGCATGAAGCCGGGCACACTTAGCGACCCTGCAAGTATCGCAACCATCGATTCCTAGAACAGGGTTTTATTTTTCATCACCCATTCAAATAATTTCCTGATCCCCTCTTCCACTCCAATCTTTGGACTCCATCCCAATTCATTTTTGGCTTTGCTGAAATCCGCATAGAAGACGCGTTGATCGCCGGGACGCCAATCGGCGCGCTCAACTTCGATTTTCTTTCTCAACAATTTTTCAAGCATCGGCTCGAACTCCGCCCAGACCGCCAACACATTTTGCGCTCCGCCGCCCATGTTATAAACCCGGCCTTTGGCAACGTCGATCTTTTCAATCGCGGCGTCATAGGCATTGAGCAAATCATCCACATGCAG
The DNA here is from genome assembly GCA_003141915.1 of Anaerolineae bacterium. Classification (GTDB taxonomy): domain Bacteria; phylum Chloroflexota; class Anaerolineae; order Anaerolineales; family Villigracilaceae; genus Fen-1038. Next base: position 10,230 of record PLNY01000386.1, read on the forward strand.
AACATCGCGCACTTGCTTGCCATCGCCATAAATGGTAATCGGACGACCCATTATTGCCGCGATCACAAACCACGCCAGCCAGCCCTGATCCTCGATTCCAAATTGGCGCGGGCCATAAATGCAGGATTGACGAAGAACAACAGACCGTAAACCATAGATGCGCGCATAATCGCGGACGTATTGATCGCCGGTGCCTTTTGAACAGCCATACGGCGAATGAAAATCAAGCGGTTGGGATTCGGGACAGCCATTGACCAAATCCGCATAGCGCCAGCGCGTCGCATCCTCCACAACTTTCACATCGTCCATGCCGCCATACACTTTATTGGTCGAAGCAAAAATAAATATCGGATCGCGCCCGGAAAGACGCGCGGCTTCCAGCGTGTTGAATGTCCCGATGGCATTGGCTTCAAAGTCATCGCGTGGATTCGTTACGGAGGTGGTGACCGCCACTTGTCCCGCGAGATGAACGATCACATCCGCCCCTCGAGCGGCTTCCGCGATCGAAGCCGAGTCGCGCACATCCGCGACGATCACGTTAAACGACTTTTCGCCGAAATCTTTCTTCAGCCAATCGAGATTTTTGGGCGCCCCGGCGCGACTGAGATTATCGTAAATGGTCACGTTCTCGCCGCGCTCCAGCAAACGATGCGCGTAATTCGAGCCGATGAATCCGGCTCCGCCGGTGACAAGATATTTCTTTGTCATGTTATTCCTTCTTTGATCGAAATGCCATCAACTGCTGATAAATTCCGGAAAGCGATTGTCCATCATGGATAAGTGCATAGCCGCCTAAAATAATGGCGGTCAGGTAATTGAACAGGTGGCTGGTCAATGCCACCGCGAGTGAAGTGGATTGATCGCCTGAAAGCAAAGTCAAAGCCCCGCCGAGCGCTCCTTCATAAGTCCCGACCGCGCCGGGCAATGAAGGAATTGCGTTGCCAAACGCGCCCGCGCCGAGTCCAAACATGGCCCATATCCATTGTGTCTGCGGAAAGAAGGCACGAGTGATCAAATAAAAGCTAACGATCGACATGCCCCAATTCAACAGCATCCAAAACATAAAGCGGGCGAAAAGCCAGCCATCGGTCAGCACGCCAAGACCGGTGAGGAACGATTCGAGGATACCGCCGCCGAAGTGTTGAATCGAGGGCCAACGCGCGCTCCATTTATGAAAAACGTCCAATGCCCATTGATCGTTGCGGGCAAGGATATATAAGAAAAGCAATCCTGCAAGAACAATCACACCAAGAACAATTGCAATGCGGTCTGCGCCTTTTACGCCAACCACGAACGGCAGGGAGCTGAGGAACAGCGCGGCTGTGATGGCTAAATCCACCGAACGCTCGATGACAATGGTCGGCAGAATTTCAACGAACGACATATTTGTTTTCAGGCTGAGCGAGTATGCACGTCCCAGTTCGCCGAGGCGGAACGGCAAAATGGCATTGAGCAGATAACCGATGTTCAAGCTATGGAATACGTCCCAATACGGCGCGCGTTCACGCAGCAGCGTACGCCATACGATGGCGCGCACATATAACCATCCGAACACCAACACCGCCGCGACCGCAATGAAGCGATAATCCGCCGAGCGAATGGCGGCGAACATTTTGGGCAGGTTGACAAAATACAAAATGGCGGCAATCAGGATAATACTGATCAGCGCGCCGGGGATCCAGCGTTTGATATCTTTCATAACCGATTATCACCACAAAGGCACAAAAGCCACGAAGATACTTTGTGTTCTCTGTGTCTCTGTAGTGAACTACTCCTCTTCCAATTTGAGCACAGCCATGAACGCCTCTTGCGGGATTTCCACATTTCCAACCATCTTGAGACGCTTCTTGCCGCGCTTTTGTTTTTCCAGCAATTTCTTCTTGCGCGAAATGTCGCCGCCATAGCATTTTGCCAGCACATCCTTGCGCGTGGCTTTGACATTGGCGCGGCTGATCACTCGTCCACCAGCCGAGGCCTGGATCGCGACATCGAACAATTGGCGCGGGATGATTTCCTTTAACTTGGTGATCATCCGCTGGCCTTTGTAGAACGCGTCTTTCTTGTGGACAATGGCCGCCAACGCATCCACCGCATCGCCGTTGACGAGGATTTCCAACTTCTGCAATTCATCGGGGCGATATTCCAAAAATTGATAATCTAGCGAGGCATAGCCTTTGGTACGAGATTTTAATTCATCGAAGAAATCCACGATGATCTCAGAGAGCGGAATTTCAAAATTGAGTTGCACGCGATGCGGCGCGGGATATTCCTGACTCTTATAGATCCCGCGCCGCTTCGTGACCAAATCCATGATGGGGCCATAATAATCCGTCGGCGTGATGATCTCAATCATCATCCACGGCTCGCGGATTTCAACGATCTTTGATTCATCCTCCGGCAACTCGGCAGGTGAATCCACCGTGATGATCTCATCACCAATCATCAACACTTCATATTCCACCGACGGCGCAGTGAACAGCACATCGAGATCGTATTCACGCTCGATGCGCTCTTGAATAATTTCCATGTGGAACAATCCAAGAAAGCCAGCGCGGAATCCAAATCCCAAAGCCTGCGAAGTTTCAGGCTGGAACGTCAGCGAGGCGTCATTGAGTTGAAGTTTATCGAGCGACTCGCGCAGTTCGGGATAATCATCCGCTTCAACGGGATAGATACCGGCGAAGACCATCGGCTTGGGATGACGGTAACCCGGCAACGGGTCGGAGGCAGGATGCGATGTCAGCGTGATGGTATCACCGACGCGGCAATCGTGGACGGTCTTGAGTCCGGTCGCGATATAACCAACTTCGCCCGCCGTCAAAATTTGAACGGGCGTCATGACCGGCGCGAAGATTCCGATCTCGACCGGTTTCACATCCGTTTGTGTGGCGAACATATGCAGGGTATCTGTTGGTTTGATGGCGCCCTCGATCACGCGGATGTAAGCGATCACGCCTTTATATGAATCGTAATGTGAGTCGAAAATCAATGCCCGCATTGGTTTATCCGATTCATCCTTCGGAGGCGGCACGCGAGCGACGATGGCTTCAAGCACTTGATCCACATTCAATCCGTCTTTGGCAGAGATGCGGATCACTTCATCGGCCTTGACGCCAAGCAACGACGCAATATCTTCCGCGACTTCAGCGGGACGCGCCGAAGGCAAATCAATTTTATTGATAACGGGAATGATCACAAGGTCGGCATCCAGCGCCTGATAAAGATTGGCGAGCGTCTGCGCTTCGATACCTTGCGTGGCATCCACCACCAGTACCGCGCCTTCACACGCCTTGAGCGCGCGGCTGACTTCGTAACCAAAGTCCACGTGGCCAGGCGTATCAATGAGATTGAGTTCATAGGCGTTGCCATCCTTGGCAGTGTAATTCATCCGCACCGCGGAAGCTTTGATGGTCACGCCTTTTTCGCGCTCGAGGTCCATCGTATCCAAAATTTGTTCGGTGGTATCGCGATCGGAAATCGTGCCAGTTAAATGCAACAAGCGGTCCGCCAGCGTGGATTTGCCGTGATCCACATGCGCAATGATGCAGAAGTTTCGAATATGCGTGGTCATAGAAGCGCCAAAAGTATAACCGATTTTAAAGAAGCAACGCGCCATAGGCGCGCCGATTATTTGATTCCATCGTCATGTACAGAATGCATCCCCTTATTTGGACTGCGATTACGTTCGTTGAAATAGTCCTGCAACCGCGGGAAGCAATAGCCAAGCCAAAATTGGTACGGCGAAATTAGCAAAAGGATTATCAGGAAAAACTCCGACTGCAAGTAACGCCGCTAGTCCAATTGTAGCCGCCAATGTCGTTGAATCAGTTTCTGCTCTGAACAACGTGGCTGTCAATACAACAGTAATCGCACTGAAGACAAAGACAAGCTTTTCACCAAAATAAAGTTCAGGTCCACTGTTCTCAAAAACGAAAACTACAACCAAGACAGTAGCTATGCCAGAAATCACACTACGCCGCCATGTCGCTCCCAACGATCTTGCCGTCAGCATTGGGCCAAGGCAAATCATTACCGGAACGACGATGTACACCACGAAAGTTTCCCAGGGCGTTGCAGAAGTGCTTCCACCGCCAATAAAATCCATATGCGAGAGTCCGATCAAAACAGATATGAAATTTGCAGCCAGAACGATACAAAAGCCAAGTGCGCCTCCTCCTATCGCATATGCTGCTCTACGCCAGTTCATAGGTCATCTCCCGGGCTTGGTGGCAAGTTTGCCTGAGGAAGTTTGAGTATTAGAGGATTCTGTTTTCATCATATGCACCTCATCTTCTTGCATATCTATTCTTTGGAAATAACGTTGGTTCGCTGGAGTAAACCCCGACCCTTTAGACAAACAACGCGCCGCGTTGGAAGCCACCGGTTCAACGCGGCAGACCTTCCGCCGCTATGCTTCAATGGGTCCAACAATAGGCAACTTAACCACGCTTAATTGCGGTGACACCGAGATATCCAAGTTCGGATTAACCATGAAGATTACGATGGTGAATATGAGCATGATCGCAATCCAAATCAACAATCCTCGCCAATCGGTCCGGCGGCTGAGGAGTACCGGAAAGAACACAGCACTGAGCCAAATATAAAGGAAGGGAAAATAAAAACGCACAGATTCTACTGTATTACCTATATGAGAAATTCCAATCCCAGTAGCCAAACCAATGCACATAATGACACCGACCACCACTCCTACCCCAAGCCCAATCCATTCCCGGGTTGACTTTATCTTTCCTGCAAACCATAGTATAGCCACTATTCCTCCCACGACAGGGAAGACATAGGATAGACCTTGATATATTAAGTATGGTATAGAGTTGTCGGGCAGGCTTTCGACAATAGTTATCGATGGCACCAAAAGGGACAATAAAAAGCCGCAAACCTCGCCAATCAATCCCAGCAAACCGATGCCAATGCCGCGCCAACCCGGCCTTAAGTACAATCCAAGTAGAAGAGTGCTGCCTAGTATGAGAATTAAGCCTTGGTTTTCAATAACATCATTTTGGGGACCGCCTCCAATAGCATTCGCAATCGCGGCTCCTAATAGCCAAAAAAGGCCAAGTGGTAACGCTTGGCTGCACAATGCAGTGACTATGAGAGTGATGGCCAATTTAACTAGTGAGGTTTGAGTATTAGAGGATTCTATTTTCATTCTATGCACCTCATCTTCTTGAACATCTACTTTTTCAGAAATAAGCGTTGGTTCGCTGGAGCAGACTCCGACCCTTTAGACAAGCAACGCGCCGTGAGGCACATTGCTCAACCTTTCATGTTCCGATCTGTGCCAGAAGCTGGCGATAGTCTTCGGCGTTGGGCGGATTCATCGACAGGATTTGGTTGATGATTTCCACCGCTTCCTTTTTCTTGCCAGTTGTCAGCAGGGATTCGCCAAGCGCATCGAGCTGAGAGACCGCCTCATCGGTGCGTCCGAGCCGATGAAGTTGTTCAGCCAGCACCCGGCGGAAGATCAGCAGATCTTCATGCTCTTTGATCAAATCTTCAAGGAAAGGCAGGGCATCATTGCTCTTCGAGTTGGAATCCAAATAAGCAATGAAACTTTCCAGTTCAGCCATGGCTTGGGACTGTTGGCCCATGTTCATGTAAAGCTCTATTAATTGCTTGCGCGATCCCTGATCGTCCGGACGCAAGGTGCGGATCTGCTCGAAGACGCGCACCCCCTGTTTCCAGTCGAGCCTCTGCATGTCAATATCCGCCATGCGCTGAAGGATGCGGACATTCCATTGGCGGTCCGCATTGGCCTGCTGGACGAGGCGCAAAGCGGTGGTATAGGTTTTACGCGCCATATCGAGTTCGGCGAGGCGATAATAGATTTCCGCCAGCTCAAGATATTCGTTGATGGCTTCGTCCACCTGACCGCGCGCCACCAGTTGATCAATGAGACGCGTGCGGGCGGACAAATCCATCGGCGCGATCTGGATGACCCGGCGCAGTAATTTGGTGGCCTGCGCCACTTCGCCGCGCACGCTGTAGGCATGCGCCACCACCGAAAACTTGGCAATCGCATCCTCCGTACGGCCGTCCTGAATCAACAAATCGCCCATCAACGTATGAAGCGGCAAATAGGTGGGCGCATGTTGAAGCGCGTCGTACGCTTCATCCATTGCAGAACGCAGGGTTCCCATGCGCGCCAATTGATGAATGCGGTTGATCGATTCGATGACGCTGCTGCTTTGTGCCTGCAATACCACTTCCGCCAGCGGGATCGGCGCACCGCCTTCCTGTGTTTTACGCATTTGCTCACGCGTTTTATGAATCTGGTCGCGCCAATCGACGCGCATCAACATCTTGCTGACGTTGTCGCACACGCGCCGGTTGACCGTATCGTCGTTTTGATTCTGCTGGGATTCGATCAACGGCTCATACAATTGATTGATCGCGTCGGACTCCTCCGCAGAGACCGTCATCGCGTCAGCCAGCTTCAGCGCTTCGAGATATTCCGACGCGGCGGGTTTGACATCCCCTTTCTTAAATAGGATTTCTCCCAACAAAAGCCGTGAGCCGAGGGCATAATCATTATGCTTGACCGAGTGAGTCAAATGGCGGACCGCGCTTTCCAAACGTTCGCTCTTCGCTCGCAGGTAGCCAAGATTGAAATACAACGCGGGATGCGTGAAGCCGGCCTCCAGCGCATGTTCCAGTTCCTCGGCGGCGAGGTTATCTTGTTTTTTCGAGCGCGCATCAATTGCCTGGCCCAGATGCAAAACGACTTTGGATTGTTCCGCCTGCTGGAGCGAGAGTTGTCCCGTGCCTTTCATAATTGCGGAAAGGCCGCGCCGTTCCTGCGCAACTGGACTTTCATCTGAATAATCGAAGAGCGCCTCTGCCAGCTTGGTCAAAGATTTTTGATCCGCCTCCGCCACCGGGTCCAGGCCGGAGGCGGATTGTTGTGTCGACTGAGTCGTCTCCAACTGTTTGATCTTCGCCATCGTGATCGGCCCCGTCGCGCCCCTGGGCTGTATTGGCTTGGGCAAAAACTGTCCCGATTTCAAAAGGGTTTGCGCCTGCTTGGCTTCCGGGCTTTGTGGCATCAATTGCAAGGACTTCGCTACAAATTCCTGCGCTTTATCCTGCTGTCCCGAACGTTGAAGAATGCTGGCAATCGCCAGGTATTCCGTAACCGCTTGTTGAGCGTGCCCCAATCGTTCGTGAACCATTGCAAGCCGCGTATGTGCCGCGAGATCATCGGGCCGCAGAGTAGTAATGCGCGACCAGTTCTCGATGGCTTTATCCACCTCGCGCTGATTGAAAAATTTTTCGGCGGCTTGAGTGGATGAATCGACCGCTCCCTTTAGATCGCCCAGGCGTTCTAAAATTTGCGCGGCCTTTTCGAAAGGTGCGGGATCATCAGGGGAAAGTTTGGCAACCTGCAAGTACATGCGAAGGGCTTCTTCCAACTCGCCTAACTGGTACAAAGCCAAGCCCAGGCTGTTGAGCGCTTTGGGTTGATCGGGAATTTCCTGCAGGGCTTTGCGATATGCCGCGGCGGCTTTTTTCCAATCCTGATCCCAGGCTGCGGAATGGCCTTCATTCATTGCTTTCTGGAAAACGTCCTGTTGTCCGGGCATGGTTCTATTGTACCGCTGGATTTTTGTCTCGGTGACTCTTCAATGATTTTGCATCGAAGTTCATCACAAAGACACCGAGTCACGAAGATTCTCTTGTGAACACAAGGAAAAACTTTGTGTTCTTTGTGCCTTTGTGGTGAAAAATTATTGGATGACTTTCATCTCGCCCCAGTTCGGACCGGAACGGGCTTCCGTGGAAAGAGGAATGTCCAGTTTGTAAGCTGATCCCATTACGTCTTGAATGAGTCTGAATGTTTTTTCCAATTCCTCTTTTGGAACTTCCAACACCAATTCATCATGCACCTGTAATAACATTTGAGCGCGCAGGCCCGCCTGTTTCAGCGCTGATGGAATATGAAGCATGGCGATCTTCATAATATCCGCTGCCGTACCTTGGATGGGCGCATTAATGGCTTCGCGCTCTTCGCGGTTTTTCATTTGAATATTTTGTTTGCTTTGCAACGCCGGGAAGTAACGTCGGCGGCCGAGCAATGTTTCAACATAGCCTTGTTCCGCCGCCAGTTTGCGGATTTCATCTAGGTATTTTTTGACGCCGGGAAATTGTGTGAAATAAGCTTTGACAAAATCATCAGCTTCCGCCAATGTCAATTCGGTGGAACGCGTCAGCCCAAAAGCAGACATGCCGTAGATCAGTCCGAAGTTGATCGCTTTGGCGTGGCGGCGCATTTCTTTTGTCACTTGTTCGAGCGGAATATTATAGATCGCGGCGGCAGTGGTCGCGTGGATATCTTGTCCGGCGCGGAAAGCATCCAGCATGGCTTGATCCTGCGCCATGTGCGCCACGATGCGAAGTTCGATCTGCGAGTAATCAACGGAAAGCAGAACGTTACCCTTTGCCGCGATAAATCCATTGCGCACGCGGCGACCTTCTTCGGTGCGGATGGGAATGTTTTGCAGATTCGGATTCGATGATGATAAACGTCCGGTGACCGCGCCCGTTTGACTGTAAGAGGTATGAACGCGGCCGGTCGTCGAGTCCACGGCCTCGGGCAAAGCATCGATATAAGTTGATTTAAGCTTCGATAGTTCGCGATGTTCGATCACCCAATCCACAACAGGATGTTTGCCGCTCAACGCATCCAACACATCGCCTGAGGTGGAGTAATGCCCGCTGGCAGTTTTGCGTCCGCGGTCGGGCGGCTCGAGGCGCAGACGATTGAACAACACATCCGATAGTTGTTGTGTCGAGTTGATGTTGAACGGCTTGCCGACCGCTTCATAAACTTGTTTCTCGATATCAGCCATGCGGCGAGTCAACTCTTCAGATAACTTTTTGAAGAAAGGAAGATCAAGAAGAACGCCAGTCATTTCCATTTCAGCCAAAACGGGAATCAACGGCATCTCGATTTCTGCCATTAACTTTTCAGCGTTCACACGCTTGACTTCAGCTTGCATCAACGGAAGCAATCGTAACGTAGTTTCTGCATCTGCGGCGGCATAAGGCGCGACCGATTCAATGGCCACTTCCGCCATACTGATCTGCTTTTTGCCTTTGCCGATCAATTCCTCGATGTGAGTCATCTCATCGCCCAAACGGGCAAAAGCCATATTCTTAAGTCCAAGGTTATGCGAGGATGGATCAACAATGAATTCAGCAATCATTGTATCGAAAGTGATTGGCGTTACAACGATTCCATGACGAGCCAAAACGATGTAATCGTATTTGGCATTGTGTGCGACTTTTTGGATTCGAGGATCGGTCAATGGATCATGAAGAACAGAAACAACTTGTTCAAGAGGCAAATTGTTGCCCGTCAAATGTCCAATGGGAATGTAAAAGCCTTCGGCTTCTTTGATCGCCAGTGAAATGCCGACGATATCCGCTTGCATTTCTTCCGTCGAAGTTGTTTCAGTATCGAAGGCAATCACTTTTGCAGATGCAAGCTGTTTGGCAAGATCATTAAGCTTTTCATTCGTGTCAACGACCTTGACATCAATGGACGATGTCGGCGGTTTTACGGAAACAACTTTCGCTTCTGTTTCAAACATCGAAAGCTGTCCGCTGGATGGTTTGGAGGACGCGGAAGAAGATTCTTTGCCGGTCAGCCGCTCGAGGGTTTTGATGAGCGTACGAAATTCCAGTTCCTTAAAGAATTCTTCAACCTTTGCTGAATCAAATTCGTGTGCTTTAGCTTCATCGAGATTCAATTTGATTTCCAAGTCGGTATGAATCTGTGCAAGGTCACGGCTAAGATACGCCGTATCTTTGGCAGCTTCCAGTTTTGTCTTCCAGCGGTTTTCAACTTGATCTATGTTTTTATAAATGGCATCGAGCGTCCCGAATTTTTCAAGCAACGTGACAGCGGTCTTTTCGCCGACGCCGGCCACGCCGGGGATGTTATCGGATTTATCGCCAACGATGGCTTTGTAATCCACCACTTGATCCGGTCGAACGCCGAGCTTGCGGACGACGTCTTCATCCGTGATGTAATTCTGATTCTGATCGTCGCCCGCCAGATATACAGCGGTTCGTTGATTGACGAGTTGCAGGAGGTCGCGATCACCGGTGATGATCTTGACGCCCAAACCTTGTCCCGCGACGAGACGCGCCACTGAGCCAAGCACATCATCGGCTTCATAGCCTTCCATTTCAAGACGCGGCATGTTGAACGCGTCCACCAATTGACGAATGCGTTCGATCTGCGGGCGTAGGTCTTCCGGCATCTTGGCGCGCGTGGCTTTATATTCCGGGAAGAGTTTGTCGCGGAAAGTCTTGCCGGTATCGAAAGCCACCGCAATGTATTCCGGTTTTTCCTGTTCAAGGATACGCATGAGCTCGCGCGCGAAACCGTAAATACCCGCAGTCGGTTCGCCTTTCGAGGTTTGCCAGCGCTGTGTGTTCGAACCGGCGGTCAACGCGAAGTACATGCGATAAGCAAGTGCGTGACCGTCAATGAGATAAAGAGTAGGAGGCATAGTCTTTAAAAAAATTCACCACAGAGTTCACATGTGCTTTGCATGCTTCGCGAAGAGCACGGAGTTTTATAATTCTCTGTGTGCTCAGCGGTCTCCGTGGTGAGTCAATGAGTTAAGTCAAATTATTGGTGCTGCTTTTCGAGTCCTTGCCGCTGACGGATCTGCTTGATGTAATCCTTGACGAGTTGCGGCGGATGCGGTTTCGTTCCGCCCATGATGAGATAACCGGGCGCCCAGAAATCGCCGGACGGATTTTCCTTCTTCAAGCGCGTAAACTCACCAAACACTTTTTCCGAAGTCTGCTGGCGCATGATGCGCATCAAATAACCTGGTGAGGTGGCAGGCGGAACATTCACCACCCATTGCAAATACTCGGGACGAACAGCCAGATATTCGAGCCGCCAGCCAAAGGCAACGCAGATATTCGGAAGCCATTCCGAGAGAAAATCCGCAATATCCCCGGTCAAATAATGGGACGAGAAGCGCGGCACCAATAGACAAGCGTATGTCAAATTATAGACACCCGCGCTCGCCGGTTCAAGGACGATGCGTTCCGCGACTTCATCCATGAAGTGCGGGCGGGTCTCATCCAATTCGCCGGGTTGATGACGTACCGGTGTCAGCGGCCGAGGCTGAGGCTTGGACGGCGCGGTGACATCCAATTCTTCTGCGGCTTTTGCCTGCGAAGGAATAGTCTGCCCCACGTCGGTGGATTGTTGATCAACCAGCAATTCTTTCAGCGGAATAGGCGGCGAAGACTCGCGGCTAAAGATGGAGCGATGAGTTTGATCGGGATCGATCACAACTTCAGGCTGGCGCGATTGCTGTCGTTCAGGCTGGAAAGTCTTTTGTGGTTGTACGCGATTCGGGTCCGGGGATGGTACGTCAACAATAATTTCAGAGATGGAGGGAATATCGATATCATCCCCTTCCAGATCGCCGCTGACTTCACTGGCAACAACATCTTCAGGCTTTTTCGATTTGGGCCAGCTTGGCCTGCCTGCTTTTGCTTCATCCTCGCTCAATGATGTGACCAGTTGGCCTGCCTGCGAACGAATGGTGCTAAAAGGCGTCTCGGCATCGAAGACCATGGCGAGCAAAACGCCTTCGGCCAGCTGGGTGGCATAAAGCATATGTTCTGCCTTGGTGCTTTCGAGCCGAATAAAACGCAAAAGGTCGCTGCCTTTTCCGCCGCTCCAGTTACGGGCCAATGTGCTGACAATTTCATGGGCGGCGCTTTGTGATAACTGTCCGGCATATGCCCATAACGCGTCGTTACGGGTGATCAACGCCGCCTGCGACGAGGTCTCGAGGCTTAATCGCGTCAAATGCTGGGCGGCTTTGGTTACATCACTCAACCAGGGAAAATCGATCGCGCCGGATAGAGCAGGATTAAGCGAAACCGTTGAGTTGGCGACTGACGCTTCCAGCGCGCGGTGTAAATCTTCAGACTCCAATGATTTATGGACGAGCGTCCACGGACGAATTGAATCCAGCGGAGGCGGGGTTTCGTTATCTGTCAGAACGAACAATTTAATTTCGGGTGAAACGGTGCGGAGTGATCGGCCAATATCCTCCACCCATTGGGCGCTCAAATTCAAGTCAAGGAACGCGGCACGGCAATTTTCTTCGTCCACACGCACCACAGCGGCGGCCTTGTTATTGACGACCAAAACGCGATAATACCCGCTTTCTTCAAGAGAGCGGCGAAACGTCTCCCCAAAATTTGGACTGGGAGTCACAACAAGCAGATTTGTAGTCATCTTACTGTGTGTATAGTGTATCACTACCTAAGCAGAGGAGCAAGCCGCTCTCGTGGGGGAATGACAGAATCGTAATCCAATTGGAATATAATCAAAGTTGAGCCTATTCTCATCTATTCACAAAGGTTTCTTATGCACATTCTTGTGACAAACGACGACGGCGTTCAAGCGCCCGGCTTGCTGAATCTCGCGCAGGAAATGCGCAAGCTCGGACGCGTGACGGTCCTCGCGCCCGATCATAATTGGTCCGCCTCGGGTCACGTCAAGACGATGGAACGGCCCCTGCGCGTGCGTGAAACGACTCTCGCCGACGGCTCCGCCGCGTTTATGTCCGACGGCGCGCCATCCGATTGCGTTGCGCTGGCTTTGCTTGGATTGGTTGACCCGGCTGACATCGTTATCTCCGGCATCAATCCCAATGCCAACATCGGCCACGATGTGACCTATTCCGGCACGGTCACTGCCGCGATGGAGGCGGTCATTGACGGAGTGAAAGGCATCGCCGTTTCGCTCCACTCGCCGGAGGGATTCAAAGGTCAGCTCGATTATTCGACCGCGGCACTCGTCGCTCGACGAGTGGCTGAGAAAGTGATGTCTGACGGTTTGCCCGAAGACGTGGTGCTGAACGTCAATGTGCCATACCTTAAAGAAAATGAACTCAAAGGAACTATGATCACGCGTCAGGGATTGCGCGTCTATCGCGACGCGCTCGACCAGCGCATGGATCCACGCGGAAAACCATATTATTGGATCGGCGGCGAAGCGCCCACCGCCGTGGACGAACCCGGCACCGACTTCGGCGCGCTGACCGCAGGTTATGTGTCCATCACGCCCTTGCAATTGGATTTGACGAATTACAAAGCAATGGATGTGTTGAAGAAGTGGAAGTTCTAAATAAACTGCGCAGAAATTTACAGGACGCGGACGAGCACAGATGAACGCGGAGGATCTAAACATGATTGATGGACAAATCAAACTTAAACACAGCGAAATCACCGACAAGATTTTGCACGCATTTTACAAAGTAGTATATCCACAACTTGGATATGGGTTTCTTGAGAAGGTGTATGAGAACGCGTTAGTTATAGCGTTAACGGCAATGGGACTGAAAGTTCAACAGCAAGTTAAGATCATTGTGTATTTTCAAGAGCAGGTTGTCGGCGAATACTTCGCGGATCTGCTGGTCGAGGATGTCATCATCGTGGAGTTGAAGGCAGTCTCTCGCCTTTTGCTTGAGCACGAAGCTCAGTTGCTAAACTATCTTCGGGCCACACCTTATGAAGTTGGTCTATTGCTCAACTTTGGTCCTAAACCCCAATTCATCCGAAAGGCTTTCGACAATTCTCGCAAGACTAACACTTGGAAACAATGAGAAGCGTCCGCGTTTTCCGCGTTAATCCGCGTCCCATTCTGAAAGGAAATCATTATGCCTTACCTCGCCTCAGAAACTCGTTACGACAAAATACTCTACAACCGCGTTGGACGAAGCGGACTCAAGCTTCCAGCCATCTCGCTCGGCTGGTGGTACAACTTCGGCGGGCTCGACGTGTTCGAGAACAGCCGCGCTATTGCGCGCCGCGCTTTCGACATGGGCATCACACATTTTGATTTCGCCAATAATTATGGTCCGCCACCCGGCTCGGCGGAAGAAAATTTTGGAACGCTCTTCAAACAGGATTTTCATCCGTACCGCGATGAACTCATCATCTCCACCAAGGCCGGTTACGACATGTGGCTCGGCCCATATGGCAATTGGGGTTCGCGAAAATATTTGCTGGCGAGTCTCGATCAATCGTTGAAGCGCATGGGACTTGATTACGTGGATATCTTCTACAGTCATCGTCCCGACCCCGAAACGCCGCTCGAAGAGACGATGGGCGCGCTCGATTCCGCCGTCAGACAGGGCAAAGCTTTGTATGTCGGCATCTCCAACTACAATCCAGAAATGACGCGGCGCGCCGCGCAAATCTTAAAGAATCTCGGCACGCCGTGTTTGATCCATCAGGCGCGCTACAGCATGTTGGATCGCTGGGTCGAAGGTGGATTATTGGATGTGCTGACCGAGGAGGGAATCGGCTGTATCGTCTTCTCGCCTCTCGCGCAGGGACATCTGACTGACCGGTACCTGAACGGAATCCCATCTGGCGCGCGCGCCACCAAAACCGAGCACGTTTGGATGACTCTGGATAATGTGAAGAAGAATCTACCCAAGACTCAAAAGCTGAATGAACTCGCCAAGCAACGCGGACAATCGCTGGCGCAGATGGCAATCGCATGGGTGCTTCGCCAACCCGCGGTGACATCCGCATTGATCGGCGCGAGCAGTGTCAAACAATTGGAAGACAATCTCGCCGCGGTGAACAATTTGAAATTCTCAAACGAAGAACTTGACCGAATCGATTCGATCTTGAGAGGTTGATATGGATCCCTTCAAAAAACTTTTCAGCGCCTTGCCATCTGCCTCTTCATCGAACTTTTATGTCTTCAAAGTGAAATGCAATCGCTGCGGCGAAGTTATCGATGGGCAAGTCAATCTTGTCAATGACTTGAGTCTCAATGATGAAGATAATTTTTTGTCCGCAAAGTTTTGATGGGCAGTGGACGATGCTTTCAGCAAGTCGAAATAGAATTGCGATTCGATAATTCAAAGCAAGCAAGAAATAAACCAATACAAGTGATCGATAAGAAGATATACGGCGGAGTATTTGTAGAATAAAGGATTCGATTATGCAATTCACATCTCCGCCCAATCCACAGCAATATTACGAACGCGTCTGGCAACTGGTTCGTCAGGTGCCGCGCGGCAAAGTCGCCACGTATGGTCAGATTGCGCTGATGCTGCCCGCGCCCAGTGGCGTTGAGCTTGAAACCTATAAAGCCTACGGCCCGCGCTGGGTGGGAGGCGCGATGGCGGCTTGTCCCGACGATGTGCCGTGGCAACGTGTGATCAACTCGCAGGGCAAGATCAGCGAGCGCCCCGGCGCGGAGAAACAACGTCTGTTATTGGAAGCAGAAGGAATCGAGTTTCTCAAAGATAAAGTGGATTTGAAAAGATATGGCTGGCACGGACTCGATGAAGCCGATGAGCCGCGCCAGGAGAAACTTTTTTAGAACAGCAAAATGATTTACTCGGCAGACTTCGGTAGTTTTAAAAGCTTCCGAAGTCTCTATGTCACGCGGTTAATTCAACCACCAACGTTTCCATCGCCAGGTCCAATNNACTGCCGCACCACCATACCCCACACGCTGAAGGCATCTTCATCTTCTAATAAACGATGCAATAATTTTTGTGCGGACTTTCCATTGCCCATCGCCAGCGCGTCGACCATCGCAAAGATATCCGGCTCGGCAGTGAGGATGCTGACCGCTTCCACATCCTCGACTTTGATCGGGCGCGCCCAATTGACATATGCCAACAGCTTGGAGATTTCCTGCGCGGCCTGACGCGTGTCCGCACCGACCATATCGACCAATCTATCCGCTGCGGCTTTCTCGATTTGCC
>PLNY01000386.1:26045-28271 GCA_003141915.1 Anaerolineae bacterium
GCTTTGTTGTATCGTGCCGACGGATTCGCTAGCAGCACTAATCGCTGGTTTGCCAAGAACGGCATCGAATTGACCGCGTTATTCAATTCGTCTTCGCTCATGGAACGCGCATCGAGACGCGCCGTGTTCATATCCGCGCTAGTGGGATCGGTGAAGATCGAACCGAATTCAGCGAGTCGGCGCGTGATGGCAAATTCGTCGTTGCCGTAGAGGAAGATAATGTTNNAAAGGACACGAAGTACACAAAGGTTAACGACCATTCGTTTGATACCGTCTTTTAGATGAGGTACGTTAAAGTTGATAAGAAAACCAAGACGAACACCGCTCAAGCGCAGATACGTCATCAGTTGCGCCTCGTAAACTGGATTCATGTTTTCAACAGACTTAAGTTCTGCAATCACGCATTTCTCAACGAGCATATCCAAGCGCAATCCTGATTCAAGTTTTGCTCCTTCAAATACAATGGGAAGCTTCACTTCTGTTTCTACCACTGCGCCGCCTTTTTCGAGAACGTGCTTCATCGCAGTTTCATAAACCGACTCGAGCAGGCCGGGCCCCAAAACGGTATGAACTTTATACGCGGCATCTAGCACGATTTTTCCAATACGCTCGGTCTCTGCTGGAACAGGCAAATAAGATTTCTTTTGTCCCGTCATAAATGATTATGATTTCCTTTTGCTTTGCAAAACAAATCCAATCAGCGCAGATAACTTAAAAACTTCGTGCTCTTAGTGTCCTTTGTGTTTAAATCATTTCGTAATCACACGATGCGCGGTGAGACGGCCGCGCAACGATGGACGCACGTCCACGATTTGCAGATTGCCCATCTCGGCATCGGTCGTGATTCTTTGTTGGATGATCGGTCCAAGCGGACGACTGATCAAAGCGCCAAGCAAAGCAAAGACAATCGCAAATGGAATGCGGATGATCCGCCCGAAGGTGGATTTCGCTCCTCGCATCGCGAGCCAGGCAAAAGTCCCGGCGAGTAGCGCCGTGGTAGCGATATTGGTTCCGCATCCGGCATGGATGGCAAGATCGCTTTCGCCCGCGCGCAGACGCGTCAACGCTTGAGCCGCGGCAGATTGAACATCGTCGGTTGGAAGATCGCCGAGGATGAAGAAGCCGGTTGGGTTGGAATGTCCAGCCATGGAGCGGGTTGGATGCTTTTCGGCCAGCACATGAAGCGTGGCATGTTCGAGGGCATGGTTGCGTCGCGTTTCGAGAATGAAGGGAAGATCCAAAATGGAATTCGTCATGCGGTGATTATACTCTTCGACGCGATGTCACACCTGCACTTGCGCGCACCCCACGCAGTTCGTGGGGCAGGTGTGCAAGTGTTGCGAGAACTCCGGAGCAGTTCGCCTGCACTGTGTTCTTTCAGTGTGGCAATCTCAGTTCACATGCAATCGANNACTCGACCCTCCTCGCAATGACAATTAACGCGTTGATGTATGATCCAACGATTCAAAAGTTTCGATCAGATTAAGTAAAACCAAATCAGTAAAGGCATTGACCTTGCGCAGGATTTCTCCCCAAGCCTGACCCGATGGGACGTTGGCTTCCTGATAGGCTTGAATGACGGATTGAAGCAGGGCATCACGGAAAAACAAAAAGGCGCGCGCCGCGTCGGCGCTGTTGAGTCCGAAACGATGGGCGCGCGAAGCGTATTCGTATCCGATGGAATGCGCTTCCGAAGTCGCATCGTCGCTTTCGGAGGCGAGATAGTTCATTAAACTTTGAAAGAGCACCCGCGAACTTTGGCGATATTGATCGCGCGCCTCCTGATCCAGTTTTTGATACCATGATTGCGCTTCGAGATGTCCTTCCGCAATTCGCATGCGGATGCTGCGAAACGCGGTTTGCATCACGCTGATCGGTTCGATGGTGGATTGAGGGCGCGTGGTCCGCGCCCACAATTCGACTTCGCTGCGTTTGTAGCGGCGATGCCCTCCCTGTGTGCGATGAACCGGCAGGGCGCCCTTATCGGACCATAAGCGCACGGTGCTGGGATGCACGCCGAGCAGGTCAGCGGTTTCGCTGAGGGAAAGCCAATCGGAACTTGCAGAGGAGGTCATGAGAAATAAACGCCCTTGCCGGGAGCAAAGGAACAATTCCATCATATCACGAGATGGATACGGGAATGCAAAACTTCAAAAGAATGATAGGCGGCGGACTGAAGACGAAGTGAAGGATGAGTAAGGGATCGTCGAAGGATGGTCGAAGGAT
>PLNY01000166.1 GCA_003141915.1 Anaerolineae bacterium
CACTGATGAAGCAATTGCCCGATCGTCCGTCCTTTGAGCGGTCCATTGACAACGTGGCTGGAATAGTCATCGCGGTCGCTCAACAACCAGGCTTCGCCGATAGGGCCATCGCCGGGCAGCGGCGCGGCGAGCAGATTTGCCAAACGCCGGCCGCCCCAAAGTCGATACTGATAGATTGGTTCGAATCGCAGTGGATACAGAGGTATTTCATCCATGGCATGTCTTTTTATTGTTGTGCTCATATCCGTTCCATCGCGGCAATGTATTTGCCATGGCGATAGAGAATGTCGGCGAAGATGCGGAATTTACGCTCATCAGCCAGCACCGAGTGCGCGTGATTCATCGGTTCCTCCGCCATTCGGCATTCCACCTATCTTATAGCAAATACTCCCCGGCCGCATCCATCAGTTGGGGAGTATTTATCTCCGCCAGTTGGGGGATGCTGAATCTGAAATGAAGAATAAACTGATAGCGATCCAACCATATAGTTAGCATTCCATCTTCGATATCAGACACAGGTTCGGAAGGGTAATGGACACGCCCTCATGATTTACATTACCATCAGTTCGGGTTAGGCGATTAGAGCAGGCAGAAGTCCTAACCCTTCGCTGCAATAAACTTGCTTCGTTTGCTACCGAATTCAATATCATAGGACCGCACGACTTATATCGTGGTGTTGCGTGATTGGCTGGTCATCTGGCTAACTGCCCTACCTCCCCCAAGTGGCGGAAGCAAACATCCCCTGATAGATGGATATAACTGCGGAGAGTTTAGAATATAATAAATGAAAACATTATTACAGGGTAGGCACCAATGAAAGTCAGCCAATCTAGAATAATGTGTGCAAACTTGTGATCGTCTATTAATATAGAATAGAAAGGAATCGAAACATGTCTGTTATAACCATCTCCAGAGATTTTGGCAGCGAGGGCGAATACATAGCGGAAAAGATCGCCCAGACTTTAGGGTACCATTTTGTTGATAAAGAGTTTTTTGGCACGGTACTCAAAGAATATGGGTTGATAGAATTCGATGCAGAATACGATGCCCTACCAGGTTTTTTAGATAAATTGGCGAATGAACACCGCATTGAGCGCCGGGATGAAGCAGTACATATGCTCAATCGGGCTATCCGGGCCGCAGCGCAGCATGGCAATGTAGTCATCCTTGGCCGCAGCGGTTTTGAGGTTCTGGCGCCGTTTGCCGATATTCTGCATGTGCGCCTTCAAGCCCCCATCGCTGTGCGGGTCACACGCGTGATGAAAGAACTGAAGATCCCACAGGAAGAAGCCGAAGATTTTTTGAAAGAGAACGATAAAGTTCACTTAGCTTTCACCCAGGAATATTATAAAATGCCATGGGATGCAATCCATGCCTTTGACCTGGTTATCAATACCAATAAAGTTTCCCCTGACCTGGCCGTGACCTGGGTGGTTGACGCAGTAAAAGCCATGAGTGGCGCCAAGAATGTCGGCAGACCTACCCTCGGTTCGTTGGAAATCGACCCCATTTTGAAAAAGACTGTTACCGATGCGCTTAAATGCCAAACGACGCATAAATAATTCTATTTATGTTGGCCAATTAGATCGATGATTAACCATGCAGATAATTTTCTGAGAATGAAGTAGAAATAGTCTCTGTGAGCATTCTGATCAATCGCGATAATGCGATGGATAAGAACGGATTGGGATTTTCACACCTGCACCTGCGCTGCAGGTGTGATCTCATTTAGGCTCAAACTCTGCTTTCGTTGTCGTTGCATCTCACCAGTCAAATGATGCTCATTTATTGATTTGAATCAGGGCAGAATTAAATATATTCAAAGATTGTGTAATACTGAAGGGAGCCCGTATGTTTGAAAGAATATTACTCGCAGTGGATGGCTCTGAACATTCCATGCGCGCCGCAAAGGAGGCGGGCGATCTGGCGCGCGCCATGAAGTCCGATATATTGCGCATTGTCGTAGCCTTCGATAGTGTTCCGCGCTATCTTGGCGAACCAAATCGGGAACAAGCGATTCAGGCGCACCTAAAAGAAGCCAATCAGATTCTTCAGAAGTCACAGGAGGCGGTCGGAAAAATACCGAGCGAGTCGCCTACTGAACTAATCGAGGGTTCGCCCGCCGAAGCCATCATCAATGTGGCGAAGACGCGCGGAAGTAGTGTGATCGTGATGGGTTCGCGTGGCTTAAGCAGTATTGCTGAACTGATGTTGGGCAGCACTAGTCATAAAGTGGTCAGTCACGCACCGTGCCCTGTATTGATCGTCCGATAGAAAGTATTTCAGCTATTGCGTCTTCGCACCGCTCTTCAGCACTCGGTCGAGCAGTCCGGAGAAAATTCACGCAGTTCTCTCTTCCATGCAGGCCGCCCAGCAAGCCGAAGCGTTGCGCTGAGCCCGTCGAAGTGAAGAAATCCAAGCGTAAGAGCATCCGTGTACAAAAAATAAAGCGAACAGGATTTAGGAAAATCGCGAAGCACGGCGCCTATATCAAAGCGCGATTCACAGGTGATTAAGTTCAGATTGTTACATCGAAAAACGTGACGAAATATACATAAACAAAAGTGATAATAGGGATTAGAATAAATTCGAATAAAATCTTCGTCTCATGTCAAAAGGAAGCCTGAAATAATGAAGGATCTTTCTCGACAACCGTTTCAAACGCGTACAGTACATGCGGGAGAACGCGTCCTGCCCGCGGAATATACGCCCGCGTCGGAATTCCAGATGGCTTGGCGCGTTTATCGGTTGGAATTGAGTCTGTGAATGATATTCTGGCCGATCTTGAATCTGCCTTAACAAGAATATGAAGTGAAAGAAATTCTGAACAGGATTAAAATAGGTAAAACCTGCATCATTCTGGGAATCTTTTTCCCAAAACTTCCATGATGCGTTGGCTTATTTCGCGTCCATATGCTTTAATCTTAAAAGCTTAAAAAGACAGCGACAGGTCATTCAAGGAGAATCAATGACACAACCGAATAAACCCATCTTCGATTCATCGCATGATATTCTGCGTTATGAGCGAAAGGGACTAGATACGATCTTNNTTGCACCTAAAAACATTGCCGTGATCGGCGCGACCGAAACGCTTGGGAGCGTTGGCCGGACCATCGTCTGGAACCTCATCAGCAGTCCTTTCGGCGGAGCCGTTTTTCCAATCAACCTGAAGCGGCCCAGCGTGCTGGGCATCAAGGCCTATCCGAGCATTTTCGATTGTCCGGAACCGGTGGATTTGGCTGTTATCACAACGCCTGCCAACACGGTTCCAGGCATTATCAGCGATTGTGTTGACTTCGGCGTAAAAAGCGCCATCGTCATTTCAGCAGGTTTCAAGGAGACGGGGCCTGAAGGCGCTGAATTCGAGCGACAGATCATGGTAAACGCTCGCCGCGGAAACATGCGTATCATTGGACCTAACTGCCTGGGCGTGATGAACCCAACTACGGGCGTGAATGCGACATTCGCCACCACCATTGCGCGCCGCGGCAGCGTTGGCTTTATCAGCCAAAGCGGCGCGTTATGCACCGCCATCCTTGATTGGAGTCTGCGCGAGAACGTCGGCTTCAGCGCGTTCGTCTCCATCGGCTCCATGCTTGACGTGGATTGGGGCGACCTGATCTATTATCTGGGCGACGATCCGCATACAAAAAGCATCGTCATCTACATGGAGACCATCGGGAACGCACGGGGATTTCTTTCGGCGGCGCGCGAAGTTGCCCTCACCAAACCCATCATCGTTATCAAACCGGGTCGTACCGAGGGAGCTGCAAAGGCCGCGGCTTCGCACACCGGCTCGCTGACAGGTAGTGACGAAGTCTTGGAAGTAGCCTTTCGCCGGAGCGGCGTATTGCGCGTCAGCACAATTGCTGAACTGTTCTATATGGCCGAGGTGCTTGGGAAGCAGCCGCGTCCGAAGGGCCGCCGCTTGACCATCCTGACCAACGCCGGCGGACCGGGAGTACTTGCCGCCGATGCGCTCATCTCCAATGGCGGCGAGTTGACCAAGCTTTCGCCGGAAACCATGGAGGCATTCAACCAAATTTTACCGGCGGCGTGGAGNNGGAGTCACAATAACCCTGTGGATATCATCGGAGATGCGAGTCCGGAGCGTTACAGCAAGGCTCTTGAGATCGCCGCAAAGGACCCGAACAGCGATGGCATTCTGGTCATCCTCACGCCGCAAGCCATGACAGATCCAACGAAGACTGCCGAGCAATTGGAACCTTATGCGCAGTCGCTGGGCAAGCCGGTGATCGCTGATTGGATGGGAGGAAAAGATGTGGAACCCGGCGAAATGATTCTTAACCGCCTGAATATTCCAACATTCCCATACCCCGATACTGCGGCTCGCGTTTTCGATTACATGGCTCATTATTCCGAGAATCTGGACAGTCTATATGAGACGCCCATGCCCGCTACCGAGGGCAAGGATGATACTATTGATCGCGAGCGCGCCGGACAAATCATCAAAACTGTTCGTGATTCGGGCCGTACTATTCTTACTGAGTTCGAGTCCAAACAGCTTCTATCAGCCTACGGCATCCCAACCGTCGACACCCGGATTGCCCGGAGCGAGGCGGAAGCCATCAAAGTTGCGGACGCGATTGGTTATCCCGTCGTCCTCAAGATCCATTCTGAAACCATCACGCATAAAACGGACGTGGGCGGCGTCCAATTGAATCTGAAAGACTCTAAAGCCGTAAGAACCGCCTATAACGCCATCGCGGATTCTGTGAAGACTAAGGTGGGAGCTGAGCATTTCCTAGGCGTAACCGTTCAGCCTATGGCAAAGATCGATGGATATGAATTGATCCTGGGAAGCAGTATTGATCCGCAGTTCGGACCTGTGTTGTTATTCGGCTTGGGTGGACAATTGGTGGAGGTATTCAAGGATCACGCCCTGGGAATTCCGCCCCTGACTACAACGCTGGCGCGGCGGATGATGGAGCAGACCCATATCTACACCGCGTTGAAAGGCGTGCGCGGCCGCAAGCCTGTTGATTTGGCGGCCCTCGAACGATTGTTGGTGCGGTTCGGGCAACTCNNCAACTCATCGTCGAACAGCGCTGGATCAAAGAGTTGGATATCAATCCGCTGATCGCCTCGCCGGAACAATTGCTGGCGTTGGATGCGCGCGTGTTGGTTTATGGTTCGGACGTGAGCGAAGACAAATTGCCCAAACTGGCTATTCGACCCTATCCCACTCAATATGTAAGCACCTGGAAGCCGAAAGATCACGCGCAGATCACCTTACGCCCAATCCTGCCTGAGGACGAGCCGTTGCTGGCAAAATTCCATACAACGCTTTCCGACCGTACGGTATATATGCGTTATCTACATCCACTGATGCTCACTGAGCGCGTACTGCATCAGCGTCTGTCACGCCTGTGCCATTGCGATTATGATCGCGAGATTGCTCTTGTCGCTGTAGACAAGAACGACGACGGAGAACAACGCATTTTGGGTATAGGCCGTTTAAGCAAAGTCCACGGAGTGGATGAAGCGCGTCTGAGCATCCTGGTTGGTGATCCATTTCAAGGTATGGGGATCGGAAAGCAGCTCGTCAACCGAATCGTGGAAGTTGCAAAAGGCGAACATCTGCAACGTTTAACCGCTACAATCACGCCGGATAATGAGGTAATGAAGCATATCTTCCCAAAGCTCGGCTTCTCACTGGAGCTGACAAGCGATGAAAAATTACTGGTGGCGAAGATGGAATTATAAATAAGGCTGTGCCATAAAGTGCGATGGCATAAACAAAGTCCCTGAAATGTTTCGGGGACTTTGTTTTTTGATTCGATAGCGCGTCTAGTGGAGTATCTGGCTCAAGAACAGCTGTGTTCGTTCTGAGCGTGGCTTAGTGAAGAAGTCATCGGGAGAAGCTTGTTCGATGATTTGCCCTTCATCCACGAAAACGATCCGATCTGCCGCGGCGCGTGCGAATCCCATTTCATGCGATACGACGATCATCGTCATCTCGTGGGCAAGTTCCTTCATCACATCGAGAACTTCGCCGATCATTTCCGGGTCGAGAGCGGATGTCGGCTCATCGAAGAGCATGAGACTTGGTTTCATGGCTAATGCACGCGCAATCGCGACGCGCTGCTGTTGTCCGCCGGATAACTGGTTTGGATACTGATCGCGCTTGTCGACTAGACCGACGCGCGCCAGCAGTCGTTCTCCATCCGCGCGCGCTTGATCTGCCGGAGTCTTCCTTACGCGCGTCGGCGCTTCGATGATATTTTCAATCGCCGTCAGGTGCGGGAACAAATTGAATCGCTGAAATACCATGCCGATCTCGGCGCGCTGGCGCGCGATATTTCTTTCGTTGTCTTCCACCAATTTGCCATTGCGGTCATGATATCCGATCATGTGCCCGTTGACGTAAATATGTCCGCTGTTGATTTTTTCCAAATGGTTGATGCAGCGCAGGAAGGTGCTTTTGCCCGAACCGGACGGGCCGATGATTACCACAACCTCATTCTTTAATACTTCGATATTAATATCTTTTAGTACATGGAGCGAGCCGAAATGTTTGTTGACCTTTTCGGCTTTGACGATGATATTGCTGTCAGCCAATTTGACATTTGGGGTAACCATCAATGCGCTCCTTCTCCGCTCGAGCCGAACAACCGTTGCATCATGCCTGGACCGCGTTCCAAACCTTTTCGTTCGCCCAACCCGGATTCGATCCGCGCTTGAACGAACGACCAGATGGTGGTCAGCACGAGATAATACAACGAGGCCGCGATGTACAATTCAAAAGGCTTAAAGACGCGTGCATTGATCTGGTTGAACCCGAAGAATAATTCACCTGCCGAGATGACCTCCATCAGTGAAGTGGTTTTCATCATGTTGTTGAATTCG
This sequence comes from Anaerolineae bacterium, assembly GCA_003141915.1. Taxonomy (GTDB): domain Bacteria; phylum Chloroflexota; class Anaerolineae; order Anaerolineales; family Villigracilaceae; genus Fen-1038. The sequence goes on from PLNY01000166.1 coordinate 6,871, forward strand.
TTGCCGAGCGGCGGGATAATGACTTTGGCGGCTTGTGGCAGAACAATGCGCTGCATGGCCAAACCGGATGTCATGCCCAGCGATTTGGCGGCTTCCATCTGCCCCGGATCAATTGATTCGATTCCGGCGCGAACGATCTCAGCCATGTACGCGCCTTCGTTAATTCCCAACGCAAGTGTTCCGGCTTGAATTGCGCCCGTGATGGTGATGGCGCCTACAACGATATCTGGAAAGTTATAAATGTGGGTAACTCCCAATCCGAAAAATAATAAGGACATTTGAACCAGTAAGGGCGTGCCGCGAAAATACCAAACGTAGATTTCCGACAGCCATCGGAAGGCGGCCAACTTCGACATTTTTCCGAGCGCCGCAATCAGCCCTAATATTACGCCAAGCGCCTGGGCAATGATGCTCACAAGGATTGTGGCGATGAGGCCGTTGCGAATCAATGGGTTTTGGAAGGCAGACGGAGGCCAAATGTAGTTCCAAAATGTTATCCAATCGAAATGATACATGCATACCTCGTAAATGGAGTGGGGTGGGCAGGCTAGCCGGAATCTTTCTGGCTAGCCTGCCTTCTTCGAACAAGCAACCTATCGTCGAATCGGTCAAACATTATGGCAGGGTAACGGCCCCGCTAGATAATTGCCATTTATCGAGAATCTTTTTGTAGGTTCCNNTCGGACATCATACTCTTGAGAGCCGTCTCTACGGTCTGACCAAGCGGCGTGAGCGGGGCGTTGGTGCAATCTGTCGCACCGCCACAAGAAAGTCCAATACCCACTGGCGCCAGCCCGACAACCTGACCTACCAACTGGAATTGATCCGGGTGCTCTACCACGTAATAAGCGGTCACGGGTGAATCGGCAAAATATACAGCTACTTTGCCTGATTGCAACTGCTGCAAAGCATCGGAGTCTTTCTGAGCAATGACCACATTCACGGGCGGCTTGCCAGCCTTGGCACAGTCCTGTGTCACTCCGCCGGATGTTTTATAGTCCCCGGTCCCTTGCAGGTAATCAACTTCTGTCGTGCCGCTTTCTGCCGCGGCACTCTTCCCGCACAAATCCGTCAATGAATTGATATTCTGAGGATTGCCTTTGGCGGCCAGCATGGACTGCCCAGCCTGGAAGTATTTAATGAAACTGATCTGCTTGTTCCGATCGGCGGTAATGTTCATATCTGAAATAATCAAGTCGCACTTCGGACTCTGGAGCGCTTCAATAATCGTGTCGAACACGGTGTTGACCCATTGTGCTTGAAGCCCCATGCGAGCCGCGATCTCATTGCCGATTTCCACATCTGACCCCTCTGGATTTCCATTATCATCGTAGAATTCCATTGGCGGATAAGGGAAGTCACTGCAGATTTCAAGCTTGCCCTTTTGCACCAAAGTTGAAGGGTCAACGGTCGCCACCGGCGTCGGAGCCACAGTTGGCGGCACGGAAGTTGGCGTAGCGGCTGGTGCTTGAGTAACCACCACGGTCACTACTTGGGGTGCCGCTGGTGCAGCCGGCGTGGCTTGTGATCCACATGCAGTCAATACGAGACTGAGAAGAACCACTGAACTTAATAGAACAAAAACTTTTTTCATCTTTCTCGCTCCTTTATGAATATTATTTCTCCAATTAATTCGGCAATAGTTGCTTATTAAGCTCATAAGGATAGACTAGTTTTGCGGAATGTGCAAGAGTTTGGTAGATTAAAATTTTTGCGAGGCTTTACCGTGAACCAGGGCAGGAAAGGGAATTGGTAAAATATGATCTGATTTACAAAGGAGCATTCCATGGCCGCTGTATTTCCATCCGCTCAATGGTTGAAGCTTTTGGAAGATAAACTCAACAACGATGTGCATTATCCATGCTTGATGAAAGAGCTTGATCCGTTTTCGCCGGAAGCGCCATTATTGTTTTTGAATGGCCCATTGACAGGAACATCCGGCCCGACCGTTGGCCGCTTTGTGGTGTGCGGCAAAAGTCGGGCAACCGGCTTATGGGCTGAATCCAATTGCGGAGGTTTCTGAGGGCCGGAACTTCGCTTCGCCGGTTACGATGGTTTGTGGTTAACGGGAAAAGCCGGGGAGCCAATCTATCTTTGGATCGAAGATGGCCGCCTCAAGGTCCGAAACGCGGCGCATTTGTGGGGCAAGGATACGTACGAGACGCAGGAATCCACGTTGCGTGTGTGGGTCCCGCCGCCGAAAATAGAATCCTGTTTGCGGGAATCTATTGCGATCACGGTCGTACCGCCGCGCGTACCGGACTCGGCGCGGCGATGGCATCGAAGAATCTAAAAGCGATTGCAGTTCTTGGAAATGCAAAAGCGCCGCAAAAAGGGCATGGCTTTGTTATAATCGACAACATAAAATAAAACTAAAGGCATTCTATGAGTCCAGAAGAATCGAAAACCATTGATTTCATCCGCGAAGCCGTCGCCGAAGATTTACGCACAGGCCGCTTCAGCTATGTCCGCACGCGCCTGCCGCCCGAGCCGAACGGTTATTTACATATCGGTCACGTTAAAGCATTTATGATTGATTATCTCATCGCCAAGGAAAACAACGGCGAGTTGATTTTGCGTTTCGATGACACAAACCCAACCAAAGAAGAGACCGAGTTCGTGGACGCGATCCAAGATGACGCGCGCTGGCTAGGCATCCAATGGGTTAAGGTTACCTATGCATCGGATTATTTTGGTTTGCTCTATGATTGGGCTGTCCAACTCGTCAAAAAGGGACTGGCGTATGTGGATGATCAAAGCCCGGAGGAAGTCAGCGCGAATCGCGGTACATTGACCGAACCTGGCAAAGAGTCGCCGTATCGAAATCGAAGCGTGGAAGAAAATCTCGATTTACTCGAACGCATGAAGAACGGCGAATTCCCTGATGGCTCACGCGTGTTGCGGGCCAAGATTGATATGGCGCATCCCAACATCAATATGCGCGACCCGGTGATGTATCGCATCATTCACGAGCCGCCGCATCATCGCACTGGCTCGAAGTGGAAAATCTACCCAATGTACGATTGGGCGCACGGACAGAATGATTCTATGGAAGGCATCACGCATTCGTTGTGTTCGCTTGAATACGAAAACCATCGTCCGCTTTACGAATGGTTCCCCGAACAACTCGGCGTATGGAAGCCGCGTCAGATCGAGTTTGCGCGTCTCAACATGACCTACACCGTGATGAGCAAACGCAAACTTCGACGACTCGTCGAGGAAAAAGTTGTGAATGGTTGGGATGATCCACGCATGCCAACGCTGCGCGCCATGCGTCGGCGCGGTTACACGCCCGAAGCCGTTCTCGATTTTATTCGGCGCGTCGGCGTTGCCAAGAATTACAGCATCAGCGATGTGTCGCTGCTTGAAGCCTGTGTCCGCGATGACCTTAACAAACGCGCGCTTCGAAGAATGGCTGTGCTTCGTCCGCTCAAAGTTGTCATTGATAATTATCCTGATAATCAAACCGAAGAGATGGACGCGGTCAATAATCCCGAAGACCCGAGCGCAGGCACGCGCAAAATTCAATTTTCAAAAATCGTTTACATCGAGCAGGATGATTTTCGCGAAACGCCGCCGCCGAAATATTATCGTCTCTTCCCCGGCAACGAAGTCCGACTGCGCTATGCGTATCTCGTCAAATGCACACACGTTGTGAAAAACGATAAAGGCGAAGTGGTTGAAGTTCATTGCACGTATGATCCCGCTACGCGCGGCGGCGACGCGCCCGATGGACGCAAAGTGAAGTCAACCATTCATTGGGTCTCTGCCACACACGCCAAGCCCATCGAAGTGCGGATGTATGATCGTTTATTTACAAAAGAAAACCCCGAAGAAGGCGAAAACGATTTCATCGAGTGTTTGAATCCGAAATCTTTGGAAGTTCTCACGGGATGCGCGGAATCGATTCTTTCCGCGGCGAAAGCGGGCGACCGTTTCCAATTCGAACGCCAGGGTTATTTTTGCGCTGACCCCGACTCGGCCCCGGATAAACCTGTTTTCAACTTGACTGTTTCGCTGAAAGATGCTTGGGCAAAGATAGAAAAGAAAAGATAATCAACATGTCATTGCGAGCGAAGGTCGAGTAGTGCTGAGCTTGTCGAAGCACATATCGAGACCGAGCGTGGCAATCTCAGATAATAGGAGATTGCTTCGTCGGGCTATGCCCTCCTCGCAACGACATATAAATGTTTACTACATCTTCTCCAAAATCTCAATCGCTTTCTTCAACCGTTGCAAAGATTTTTCTTTCCCGATAATCGCAATGCTCACAAATAGCGGCGGGCTGACTTTTTGTCCAGTAATAGCAACGCGCAAAATACCAAACACTTGATTGGCGCTTAACCCTGATTGCTCCACATAAGCGCGCATCGGCGGCTCGGTAGTTTGATGATTCAAATCGGGCAAAGCAGAAAGAATCTCATATGCTTTGCGAGCGATTGCCGCAGATTGTTTTGCGTCCAATCCTTTGGCGATCAATTCATCTGGTATTGGCTCAACAACATCTTGGAAAAAGAATCCGGCAAACGCGATGCAATCATCCAGCGTAACAAGCCGTTCGCGGATTAGCGGAGAAATCTTCAAGAGCAAATCGTCGTTGACGGAAAATCCTGCTTTGATGAAGAAAGGCTTGACACGCGCAGTCAGATCCGCATCCGATAAGAGACGGATGTGAGTCCCGTTAAAGTGATCCAGCTTGGTAAAGTTGATCGCCGCCGGTGATGGAGTCAAACTGTCAATGCTGAAGCGCTCGACCATCTCATCGAGAGACATCACATCATCTTCCGGCACGCCCCAGCCCATCAACGCCATCCAGTTCAGCACGCCTTCAGGGATAAAGCCCAGCTCTTCCATATCCTTAATAAACACCGAATAACCATCTTTCATGGCGTGTTCAGCGTCGCGCTTGCTAAGCTTGCCTTTGCCGCTCGGTTTGAGAAAGACGGAAAGATGAATCCAAACCGGTTCGTCCCATCCGAAGGCACGCACTACATTTACGTGAAGCGGAAACGTGCTCAGCCATTCAGCGCCGCGCAACACATGCGTGACCTGCATTAAATGATCATCCACCATCGCGGCAAGGTGGTACGTGGGCAAGCCGTCCGTTTTGATAATCACATAATCGTCAATATTCTTATTCTCGATGGAAATATCGCCGCGCAGATGATCGTGCGCAATCGTTACGCCTTCCTTCGGAGTCTTAAAGCGAATCACATGAGGCTCGCCATTTGCAACACGCCGCGCCGCTTCATCGGGGTTGAGCCTGCGGCAAGTGCCGTCATAATGAAAAGACTCTTTGCGTGCCTGTTGTTCTTTGCGCATCTTGTCCAATCGCTCGGGCGTGCAGAAGCACGGATAAGCATGGCCTTTATTGATCAAGATGTTTGCATGCTGCTGATAAATCTCGCGCCGCTCGGTTTGGCGATACGGTCCAAAAGCGCCGCCCACATCCGGACCTTCATCATAATCAAGACCGAGCCAGCGCAAGCCATCCATGATTTCCTGCTCCGCGCCGGGGACAGTTCGTTTAAGATCTGTATCTTCCACGCGCAAAATGAATTTCCCGCCGGTTTTTTTAGCGAGCAAATAATCATACAACGCGGTGCGCGCTGTGCCGAGATGCATATGACCTGTCGGCGATGGAGCGACGCGCACGCGTGCGGGCTTGGTGTAATCTGTCATCAACGGACCTTTCCAGATGATTTATTCGATTTCGAAATTTTCAGACTTGAAGTGACTGTAGTATCTGCCGCACTGCGCCGTGAATTTAAGCACACAGTAATCTGGGTCAGCCATGCCCTTTGCATAATATATTTCATCTCCGCTCCGCCACATCGATCTTTTTGTTTTTTTATCACGCAATACCAACATTGTTCCTTTAAGCATAACTCCCCTATAAAATCTCTTGTCAAAGAAATACACACACGCTTTTGGATTATCCATATATTGTTTCACTCTCATGGAAGATGTGTTGGTTGTAAAGTATAGATGCTTTATCCCTTTCCTGAGTCTCGGGGGAAGCATTGCCTTAGTATTAGGAAAACCGGTCTCGTCAATGGAACTTATTATGGAAACGGCCGTTTTGTCAATCATATTGCCAATGGTCCGCACAGCGTCTTTCATTTGGTTTTCTCCTCTTATTTTTTCACCCACACATCAAATTAGAATTCTAGCGGCTTATGCCGCATTACAACACTTTCGACCAATCCAACGCCCAGCATAAGCGATGCCAAACCGCTTCCGCCATAACTGATGAATGGAAGCGGCAAGCCCGAAACAGGAATCAACTTCAAATTCACGGCAATGTTTGCCATCCCTTGAAAGAAAAGCAGAATCGCCACGCCATATGCGATCATCGCGCCGGAAACGTCGCGGGCTTTTTGCGCGGCACGGATACATCGCCACACAATGAAGATTTCAACCAGGATCACCGCGATCCCACCGATNNAAAACTGCCGAAAAGATAAAGTCGGTGTGACGGACCTTAAGGAACCGCAATTGCGTTTGCGTACCATGGCCGTATCCTTTGCCGAACAATCCGCCGGAGCCGATGGCGATCAACGCTTGCTCCACGTTGTATGTCGCGCCATAACTCACGTTCGATTGAGGCTGAATGAAGTTAAGTACACGCGCCTGCTGATACGGTTGAAGAAATGGAAAGGCAATCACCGCCAAGGTGAGAATCGACCCGCCGATGATCAACAACTGCCGGACGTCCAGTCCGTTGATCCACAACATGGCGAAGAAAATCACCATGATCACGATCACGTTACTTAAGTTCGGTTGAAGCAAGATCCAAATCATCAAAAAGAAAACCCACAAAAAAGCGCGGATGATCCACGGGATGTTATGCGGGTCGTTTTGGGCATTGTCAAAATACCGCGCCAGGATCAGGATGACAACGATCTTGGCGAATTCAGTCGGCTGGACAAAGAGTACGCCGACTTGAAACCAGCGCGCCGCCCCGAACACCGCCTGGGCGCTCAAGAATAATGATATCAACAACAACATCGTGACAATGTAAATGGGCCGATACAACGCCAGCCAGTAATGGTAATCAATGGCCGCAACAATAAAAATGGCAATCAATCCACCAATCGCAAAATAAATTTGTCTCTCAACCAGCGGGGCCAATTGATCATTCCCTGCCACCGCCGAACGAATCATTGCCACGCCGAACGCAGTGGCAAGCACAATTGCGCCGAGTAAAAGGAGATCGAAATTTCGCCATGAGAGACCGCGCGTCATAACTATCCCGTACGACGACGCGTTGTGCTCCGCAAAGGAATATCCGCCACTAACCGCTGAGCGCGGCCATCATGTTCAAAATCAATTCGAACAGCATCCCGGTCAATATCCACGTGACGCGAAATGACTTGCAGTAACTCATCTTTCAATTCATTTAATTCCGCAGATGTTAAATCCGTGCGGTCATGGATCAGCACCAACTGCAGCCGTTGCTTGGCATTCTCAGCGCTCTGCTTCCGTCTAAACCAAGACATTACCGCCTCCCCGTCATCTTCTGGATTCGATCCCACAATCCGCTTTGTTTATCGAGATCCATGAACGGCACTTCTTCGCCCTTGAGGCGGTGCGCAATATTACGGAACGCCTGTCCGGCGCGACTCTTCGGGTCTTGCGCGACGGGCACGCCGCGATTCGACCCAACAATCACACCTTCATCTTCCGGCACGATTCCGATCAATTGGATGCCAAGCAAATCCAACACATCTTCCGCAGATAACATATCATGCTGTTTAACCAGATTCGGATTCAAACGATTGATCACCAGCGAAGGCGAATGTTTCTCTTCGGCCTCGAGAATGCCAATCACGCGATCGGCATCTCGCACCGCGGAAACCTCGGGATTGGTGATCACCAGCACACGGTCCGCGGGAGCGATGGCGTTGCGAAAACCGCGTTCGATTCCAGCAGGCGAATCGATCAAAATAAAATCGGCGCTCAAGCGAAGTTCATCGCAGATCCGCTTCATGTCGCTCGGCGAGACCGAGTTCTTGTCCCGCGTTTGAGCCGCAGGAATGAGATATAACTCCGGCAAATGTTTATCGCGTATCATTGCCTGGCGCAATTTGCAACGTCCTTCGATCACATCCACGATGTCGTAAACGATGCGGTTTTCGAGTCCCATCACCACATCCAGATTGCGCAAGCCGATATCGCCATCAATGCAAACGACTCTGCCTCCATCTGTAGCCAACGCGACAGCAAGATTGGCAACCGCTGTCGTCTTGCCAACGCCGCCTTTTCCAGAAGAAATTGTAACAACTTGAGCAGCCATAATTTCTATCCCTTATGAAAATTTCCAAGACTCGACAACAACGCGCTCATTCCGGATAAATGCCACCACAGGTCCCAATATTTGTCTCTCCTTTTTGGTATTTACAGCTTTTTCCGCGATCCGTAACTGCATCGGCGAAAAATCAAGACCGCACACTTTTGAATTTTCATCGCCCTTCGATCCGGCATGGACAGCGCCGCGCAGTTTTCCCCAAATAATAACGTTTCCTTCAGCGACAATTTCCGCGCCGGGATTCACATCGCCCAATACAACAACGTGGCCCGGATATTCAATGCGTGTCCCCGAACGTAAAGTTTTGTTGATGAAAAGGGCTGTTTCATCATTCGGACCTTTGGAAGGGAGAGGCGTTTCCTCTGGATGTGGTTTGGAAATACGCGTTGCCAGTCCAAGCAATTGAGCAGTGTGCTCGGTGGTCGGCGATTCGCTGATAACCGCCCACAACGCAACATTCCGATCTGAAAGCTGGTCACGCAGTTCGACCATTTCATTCACATGCAGAATCTGCGTGCCAACATCCAATGCCAAACGAGCGCCCTGAAAGAATGATGGCTGTTCATCCATATGCGACAGCAAAGCAGATTGCTGATCTTCCCATGGAGCGTCTGTAAGGGAAACCAGCAAACCATCGCGCAAGCCTTTGATTTGAACGAGAGAATGCAAATCGTGCATATAACCTGACACAAATTATAGCATGACTACAAGTGTATAAATCAACGCGGGATGGATAATTTTGCCCATCCGCGCCCCCCAGATTACTAGCCAAATCAACCGCCCCCGCCTTGCGCCAAATCAATGGACTTGAGTTCAAAATATGCTTTCATCACTTTTTCAACCACCGGTGCGGCAACCACTGCGCCTTCTCCGCCGTTATACATAAAAGCGCCGATAATAATTTCAGGGTTATCATAGGGCGCATACGCGATCGTCCAGCCATGAACCGGCCACTGCCCAAACTGACAGCGATTCTCCGCCAGCGCCACATCATCACAATACTCCGCGCTGCCGGTTTTTCCTGCCACGGCAACGGGCAAAGGATTATCGCCCATAAAGATCGAATGAAGCGTACCCTGCGGATCCGTCACCGCCAGGCGCATACCCTCCTGCACTTCCTTGACCGCTGTCGGGCTTACGGTTTTATAGATACCTGTCGGGTTGCCGCAAGAGCCGCCGCATCCATCATAGGTGTTGATTTTCGGATCGGTGGTGATATCCCATTTCACGCTGGGAACGAATGGCGAAATCTGATAGCTTCCAGCGGGTAATTGATTTGCAGTTACGTTATCCGTTAAATCCGTCCAACCCTGATGTACATTCCCAGCGCTGTCTGTTGTTTGATGAGGAACCCAAAGCGTAAAATCATTCGGATTAAACCAAACGGTCTGCGCCTTGCCGTCGCCGTTCGTTATTTGTTTGACAATGGTCGGCTGCACTAACTTGCCATTGTTTGCAATGGTCGCTCCAGACATCAACACTTGAAGCGGAGTTGCCAGCACATAACCTTGTCCCACTGTGGCAATGTATGTATCGCCAGTGGACCAATTCTCGCCTTGATTGATGCGTTTCCATTGCGGCGATGGAATTAATCCATTCGCTACGCCCGGCAGTTCAATTCCCGAGGCCTGACCGTATCCCAAAGCTTTTGCGTATTCATCCAACCGATAAATTCCCAGCCCGGTTCCCGGAATCTCATTGTCATAACCGCCGCCTACTTTATAGAAACAAACGTCGCTGGAGTAAGCAATGCAATGCAGGAAATCAATGTCGCCAAATCCCTGCGGCCGCACATCAGTGATCCAGTCCACGAATGGACGCGTATTACTCGGTCCGCAAGGCTCATTCGGGGTGAATTGTTCACATAACTCAAGCTGCCCCGGAGCGTAAATCACTTTATTCGGCGTGACCACACCCTCGTTCAAAGCGCCGGTCGCGGCTGAAAGCTTGAAGGTCGAGCCGGGTGGATATTCGCTTT
>PLNY01000034.1 GCA_003141915.1 Anaerolineae bacterium
TGTTTCGGTTTGGCGCACAGATGAATTACCTGAACCCAAAACTAGAGCAAGCTGCCAGAATCCTCGCAAAAACCGCAACGCCGCTGACGCAAGTTTCTTGGGAGTTCAAGATTTTGAAAGTGGACATGGAATCAATGTTTGCTCTGATTGCAGATCAGGCAACGCCAACCGTTCTCGGTTTTATAAGCGCCTTGGATGGACTGATTAAGTGGCTGACATCGCACACGTCATATTTGAATGCGCTAGTTAATGGGGCGGCATCCGGTGCGTCTAGCGCAATCCTTGGAAACGCTTCTGGGCCGATGGGCGCAATAATGAAAATGTTTGGGCTTTATGGCTCAATTCAATCAGCAAAAAGTGCCATGCCGTCACCGCAAGCGTGGATGAAGCAACTGCCGGCGAGTCATTGGGAAAAAATGGGTTTGGTTGTCGGCGGAAGCCAACGGAACCACCAAGCCGAGATTGCGCGGAACACCGCTGCATCGGCCAAGTATTTAATGCAAATCGCTACAAGTGTCGGAATGAAAATGGCCGCTCCGTTCGGAATGATGCCAATGACAAATAACCCTTAAAATTGTGATTACACTTTTGAACCCTCGAACCGTTGTTGCCGCTGATGGCAAGTCCTGCACCGTCACGTTGGACATCGTTGACCAACCGTTTAATGCCATGTTGGTGACGCGGGTATCGCATCACCATACCAACCCGGATAATCCGGCGCATCCACGCCGCATTCAGTCATCGAGTGAGGCGGTGTTTTTGGAATCTCCGAAATTTAAGGGGGCAATTCCGAATGACACGATTGCAGCCATCTTTGCGGCCATCGCACCGCAAAGCACTTTCGCGCCGGCAGTCAGCCAGTCGAAAGATGGAAAGATCACAGTTGCCAGCGAAACTCCGGTGACGCTGCAATGGCAGGTTACAGACGAGGTGAAGCCGCATCCACAGGTTTCCGGTGGCCCGCGTCCCGAAGTTGTTTGGACGGACATTCCGGGGGCAACATCTGGCGCACTGGCCGATGACGCCATCAAGCCAGGGCAGTGGAAACGACTTGTGGCAATCAACGCGAGCGGACGGTTTGAATCGCGTCCAGTTCAACGCCCGTTGCCGCCCATAACGCCAGTTACACCTCAATGATATGTCATGGGTTTTACCAGTCGGTTTAGACTCTGCTGATGGCGTAACAGTATTGCCATGGCAACCTTCGTGGTCGCCCGCGCCCGCGCACGTTGTCGGCACGCCGCTGCCAACCGGAGAAGCTTACGTTTGGACAAGCGCCGGACTTAATAAAACATTCTGCGAAGAGATGCCGGGTTCGCCGCGAATCGAACGGGCGGAACAATGCACTTGCGAGCATCGGCTGAAAATGGACAAGCAGAGCGCCATTAACTACTGGGTGCAAATGCCACGGGGAACAATTGTCACCGATTCAGCGGCGAACATGTGGCGGGTTTTGTCCTGCGAATACACGCGGAGTTCGGACTTGGAAACGGAATTGCATTACGTCATGGAGTCGCTTTCATTCGACTCACCACCGGACGATTTTGGAATTCACGAAGTTTCGATGGACTTAAACATCATCAAGCATCCGCGCTATTGGTGGGCATTGTGTCCTTACGAAAGTGATTCCGAGATTCAGGTGGGCGACAATTGGTTTGGGGTAACGGAAGTCAAAGAGGCGATTATTCGCATGGTTCAAAATTATATTGAATCACCTTTTTATCCGTCTGCCAATCAGATCAACAGTCTGATTCAGTGCAACATCATCAATGTTCTATCGAACGGAAATTTTCAGATTCAGACACCGAACCCAAATTTCAAAGCTCCAAAATCAGGTTCGTCAGACATCCCTGCCCCGGTGACTTGGGACGGTTTTAACGCGCACATTCCATCAACCAACTGCCTGTATTTTCTGGTGACGATACCGAGCACGGCCTTCAATCTTTCCGATCCTAACGACCCGATTGCAACCGCATTAGCGGCGGCAAAAGAATTGATTTCAAAGCTTTGGCGACAGGAAGACACGCCCTATATCGCTGGTTTTGAACTGACGTGGACGCAATACTTTTTCCATCCAGTTTATTTGAATCCCGGCGGATACCGGGAAGATCCGCGTGACTGGGTGCCAGGGTATTTCATGGACGTAGCCGCGACGGCAGCGGTAACTTTAATCCCAAGAGGATACCAAGGCTCACTGGGCCAAGACCCAACGCCGGGGGCAACCGGAATAACGCCGTTAAATAACATGGATCAGGTTCCTGCCCTTCAATACGGAGCCGGAACGGGCAAATCCTCAATTCTGGACTGTCTGGTGCTTTACAATCCACAATGTTTTTCGAGCGATGGCACGGTTAATGGCGTTCTTAATTTTTCCAGCCTGCGGACGGCGGACGACATGGACTATGAGCGGACTTGGTTCAAGGTGCCGCACAAGTGGAAAATCGCAACGGTCGGAAAGTGGGACTCGGATTTGTATAAGCTGCTCGGACAACCGGGGCCACAGAATGCTTTAGGGTTCAACCAAAATCCTTTCAACATGGCTCAACTCTGATGAATTTCAACGCGCCATTGCCATTGCGGGAGCAAGCCAAGTATCACGAAGGCAGCAAGCTTGCATCGCCGCGCGACTCGCGCAACGTCTCGTCGTCTTGGAGAAAGGCGCAGTCCACCAGCAAGCAGCAGCAGGACATTTCGCAGGTTTTGCAAAAGATGTCCGCGCAAATGTCCAAGATGCGGCGGAAACCGTTGGGTGGTTACGCACCAACGCCAAATCCGCAAATGCTTCCTTTCAAAGTTTACAACATCAACAACGTCAGCGCTACAGACGCGCAGCGTTTGATTTATACCAATGCAGGTCAAAGCATTGACGACTTCACTTTTCAGATTCGAGAGGGAATGGTTGGTGGAAGAAACTTTTTTGTGCCTGGAGCTTTTAACATTGAGGATTCGTATTCTGGAAATTATGAAAACATGTTTTTTGTTTGTGGCACCGATAACCCGCCTGCTCCGCAATACCCTGGGTGGTCTGGGTTTGATTACCCTCCGGTGGCAAATAATTCAGTTGGATCAGTGGAGATTCCGAACGACGTTGATGTTTATGTTAGCGGTTTGGAAACCTTTTATNNAAGATGGTGGACTCAACAGAGGGGCCGTTTATTTATCCTGAAATTTGGGGACGAATGTGGGATTACACTGGCGAGCTTGGAAGGAAAACATACCCGTTTCCAATTGATGAGAACACAATCCCGCTGGCAATCTTTGGGCGCTCTTTGTGCTATCCAGATTTTGGCCAACAATATACATTTTGCCAGAATTGGCAGTCAGGGAATTTAATCAACCGATATACACCAAACTGCTCAACGTATCGCGGGATTTGGTCTGTGTTGAACAACCAAATCACTAGCAACCAAGGGCTAATAATGTATGAGGGCGACATCGTTTATGACGACACCGTGAGTTTTACTGG
>PLNY01000140.1 GCA_003141915.1 Anaerolineae bacterium
TTTTCCCGCCAGGGAGTGGGGCTATCCATCACCGTCACCCCGTGCTGGTGCTATGGCTCCGAGACGATGGATATGACCCCCGACATCCCCAAGGCTGTCTGGGGTTTCAACGGAACGGAGAGGCCTGGCGCTGTCTATCTGGCTGCCGTACTCGCCGCACATAACCAGAAAGGGCTGCCTGCCTTTAGTATTTACGGCCGTGATGTGCAGGATGCGGGCGATGAGACCATTCCGGATGAAATCCAGGAAAAGTTATTGCGCTTTGCGCGTAGCGGATTGGCAGTAGCCGCCATGCACAACAAGAGTTATCTTTCCATAGGCGGAGTATCGATGGGTATTGCCGGTTCGATGGTTTCCCAGGATTTCTTTGAAAATTATCTTGGAATGCGCGTTGAGAGCATTGATATGAGCGAGCTCAGCCGGCGGATTGACGAAGGGATTTACGATACAGAAGAATATGACCATGCTTATCCATGGGTACGAAAGCATTTTAAGGAAGGGGAGGATTATAACCCACCAGCCGGCCGGCATACCGAGGCGCAGAAAGAAGCCGATTGGAAGTTTATTGTGAAGATGTTCATGATCGCTCGTGACCTGATGGTGGGCAACCCGCGCCTCGCCCAGATGGGATATGAGGAAGAAGCCTTGGGACATAACGCCATTGTTGCTGGTTTCCAAGGCCAGCGGCAATGGACGGACTACCGTCCGAATGGCGATTTTATGGAGGCCATGCTGAATACTTCCTTCGATTGGAATGGCATCCGGCAGCCTTATATCATAGCTACGGAGAACGATTCGCTGAACGGCGCTGCCATGCTTTTCGGACACCTATTGACCAATACCGCCCAGATATTTGCCGACGTGCGAACGTATTGGAGCCCGGAGGCGATCAAGCGCGTCACGGGCTATCAGTTGACGGGTCAGTCTGCCAATGGCTTCATCCACCTGATTAACTCCGGCTCCGCGGCCTTGGATGGAGCAGGCTTGCAATCGCGGAACGGGCAGCCAATGGTCAAGCCGTGGTGGGAAATTACTTCAAAAGAAGCGGAAGAATGCCTGAACGCCACCACCTGGTATCCAAGCAGGACTGAGTATTTTCGCGGCGGCGGCTATTCCTCGCAATTCAAAACAGTGGGCGGTATGCCGGTCACCATGACCCGTCTCAACCTTGTCCGCGGTCTCGGCCCCGTTCTGCAGCTGGCCGAGGGACACACCATAGACCTGCCTTCTGAAGTGTTTGAGAAGATCAACGATCGCACCGATCCGACTTGGCCTACAACTTTGTTCGTTCCGCGGCTAACGGGTCAGGGTCCTTTCCGGGATGTTTACTCCGTGATGGCCAATTGGGGTGCCAACCATGGCGCAATCAGTTACGGGCATATCGGCGCAGATTTGATCACCCTCGCCTCCATGTTGAGAATTCCCGTTGCAATGCATAATATGTTGGATGAAAGTATCTTCCGGCCAAGCTCCTGGGACGCTTTTGGTGCGATGGATTATCAGGGCGCTGATTATCGCGCCTGCGCCAACTTCGGTCCTTTGTATATGAAAAAGTAACGTGTAATTGGGAGTTCATTTTGAGCAATGAGATGGCTCGCTCGCAAATCATTTCTACAGACAATGTGAATTGCCCGGCAGTGCATTGAGATAATGTTTACCCAAAGATTACTTAAGTGAGAATACTCATGCTATTCTGCAATGAAATGTTCTGAGTCTCTGCTTGACGGAGGAACTATATGCGTTGGGTGTTAACAAACATAATTAGTTGGACTGTGGGAATGACAATCGGATTCTCGGTATGGCGTATATTTGGCGGTGTAATTAGCACCAACACTGCAACCGGATCCGAAGGAATGGATTTCAGTCAAGGTGAGTTAGTTGGCACACTTATTCTAGGAATAATCGTAGCTTTTGGACAATACTTGATTCTTCGGTCACGTGTACCATCTAGATTAAGATGGGGGATTCTTACTTGGGCTGGTTTATTCTTTGGCGCGCTGTTAGCAAGATCATTAGGGCAACCCATTCTTCAATATTCGGATTGTGGTTTTTTCTGTTTCGGTTTTGACTTACTGCCCATCTGGTTGCCTAATTCATTCGGCGGAATGACTTTTATCACCGGAGGTCCAATTGCCGGCATCATCTTGGGATGTGGGATGGCTTTCAGTCAAGTCATCTTTTTACAACAGCGCCGATCAATCAAAGTTTTATGGATAGCGACTAGTGGATTAAGCATAGCTTTAGCCTTCACTCTTGGTATATTCATAAGCAGAGAAATCTTAATTGTCGGAGCAATTTCAGGATTGATATATGGTTTAGCAACAGTCATACCACTCAGACGCTTGTTACAAGCACCTGCTCCTGATAATGTTGTGAATGCCTAGCTAGCCAACTATTAGATTTGGTAATATTTTTTCCGCTCATCTCATCATTATTGCATGGCCAACTCACGAACCATCTCACAAATCATTGAACCGCAATACGTCATCGAAGGCGCGGACGTATTGCTGCGACGTTCCATCGCGCCTAAAAAATCAAACGAGTTCGACCCCTTCCTGCTCTTCGATCACTTCGCCTTCAACGATCCCATCGAAGGTCCCATCCGCGGCTTTCCCATGCATCCGCATCGCGGCATCGAAACCGTCACCTACATGCTCGAAGGCGCCACGCATCATCGCGATAGCCTCGGCAACGAAGGCACCATCAGTGCGGGCGATGTGCAATGGATGACCTCCGGCCGCGGCATTCTGCATGAAGAGTTGCCGCGCCGCGGCGAGAGCGGAAACATTTATGGCTTTCAACTGTGGGTCAACCTGCCGTCCAAACTCAAGATGACTGCGCCGCGCTATCAGGAAGTCAATGCCGCCACGATTCCAACCTATGAAAAGGATGGAATCAAAATCCGCGTTGTGGCAGGACAAGCAAATGGCGTGGTTGGTCCCGTTACCGAGATTGCGGCTTCGCCTCTTTACCTCGACGTTGAGCTGGCGTCCGATACCGATTTCATTCAACCCATCCCAAGCGGACACACCGCGCTCGCTTACGTCTTCGAAGGCGAAGCTGTTTTCGCTGACAAAACTATCGAAGCAGTTCACCTCGTCAAGTTTGACGATGGCGATTCGATCCGCGTCAGAAGCGAAAATAAATCCGTTCGGTTCATGTTGATGGCGGGTCAACCCTTCAAAGAACCGATTGCTCCTTATGGTCCGTTCGTGATGAACACGATGGAAGAGATTCAGCAAACGTTGGTAGAGTTGCGCAACGGAACATTCATCAAATCATAGGAGATAAAAACCTCCGAGGTCTTTAAGACCTCGGAGGTTTGGTTATTATGACACAAATCATATACGGTGATCGCATCAGCCAAGGCGCGGAACTTCGCATCGGTTCGTGCGCTGTGATTTTCGATGAGACGCGTAAAAAAGTCTTGCTCACCCAACGCACCGATAACGGCTTATGGTGTCTGCCCGGCGGCAAAATGGAATCGGGGGAAACGCTTGAAAAGTGCTGTCAGCGCGAAGTGTTGGAAGAGACCGGCCTCGAGGTCCGAACGAAGCGCTTGATCGGCATATACAGCAATCGCGACCAATTAATCATCTACCGTGATGGAAACAAAGTCCAAATCGTCGTCTTGAGTTTTGAAGCGGAAATCATCGGCGGAGAACTTGGCTTGAGCGATGAAACCACTGCCTTTGGTTATTTCTCTTTGGACGAAATCGAATCGATGCCGATGCATGGACGCCATAAAGAGCGCGTGATTGACGCGCTGAAAAATGAAATCATTCCGATCCTGCAAAGTTAGAGAGCAGAATCGATCAACGTGTGGATGAATGAAAGTGGCAATACGTTGCGCGTGCGCAGGTATGCATAACCCAGCGCAAAGCCGACCGTCATCTGATAGGTGAACGCGGTCAGCAATGCGCCCTGCCAGTGGATCAAATTTCCAGCAAGATCAATCGGAACATGAGACAATCCAAAGATGAACGATGCGAGCCACACTGCCCAAAGCGGACGGCGCAAAATCGCTTCGAGCCGCGTTTGAAGAAAAGCGCGGAATAAAAATTCTTCAGGTAGTCCTGCGCCGAAGAAAAAACAGGCCGAAGAGATCGCAAACGGTTGCGGCTTGTGATTTGTCAAACCGTAACCAATCAGGACGAGAATCGGCAGAAGGGCGGCAAGCCACGAGAACTTATCCCAATTGAATCCCATCTGGCTGAATGAATATCGCAATATCAGCATAAAGATAATCGGTAGAAGAAACATTTCGATCATCTTCGGTAAAGGCGTCTCGGAAATCGGACCGCAACTGTTATTCAATCCGAACGTCGGGATGATATACCAATGCCAGTATTCACCGATGCGATAGATGATCCATACCGCGACGAGAATCAACGCGACGAAAAGTTCGAGACGCGGCTTGCGCAATTGCAGAGGCGGAAGCGAACGTCCGTGACCGATCAGCCAATAGAAAGCGATGAAAGCAAAGATCCACTCTAACGGCTGAAGTGAATCCAAATTCCTTCCGTGGATGAATAGAAGTAGCCATGGCAGTAACGTCAGACCGGTGATGATAAGCGCGTCGCGGTCTCGTATGAAATTAAAAGGGAGGTCGAGTAGGTCGCGCCAGGTGGTTTTTAGGAACGAAATCATATCCATCGAAGGAATAAGTCTAGCATTCGCAGCAAGGATTGTCAACGCAATAAACGATGAGATCGTAGATGAGCAGCGTGAATTCGATGCGGTTATTAGCAGATTGCAAAGCTTATTGTGTGTTAACTGATCCGGCTGCTTTCACATCTTTCAAATTCAATTGCAATGAGGTTCGCCCATTATATTCGTTGGCTTCAAATGAATACATCACGTCCACGCGGGAGGGCAGGTCGGCTTGCAGGCTTCCCATGCGGAAACCGATCGCGCCATAAGCCGCGCTGTGTTCATCTTCGAGTGTCAGCTTGAGATGTTTGCCTTCCGCCCCGACCGTGCGCGCAGATTTCACTTTCACATTGCGCGAGACAAAGATCGCACTGGGATTTCCATAACCGGTCGGCTCGAAATAAGAGAGGTGCTTAAGCAGATCGAAGTTTAATTGCGAAAGTGAAACTTCCATATCTGCCGTCACGGTGGGACGCAAATCCTTCCCGCTCAACTGCGCTTCGGCAATCGACTTCAAGCGGCTGACCAGTTCCGGGAGCTTTTCATTGCGGACGGTGAATCCCGCCGCGGCCGCGTGCCCGCCGTGACGCACAAGCAGGTCCGCGCATTGATCGAGCGCGTCGGTGATGTGGAATTCAGGAATCGAGCGGCACGAACCGCGTGTTTCTTCTGCGCCTTTGGCCGCGACCACGGACGGACAATAATGCGTTTCGGTCAAGCGTGAGGCGGCCAGACCGACAACGCCGGGATTAAATTCTTCGTCAACTGCAAAGAGCAAAAATGGATTACTCTCACCAGCCATTGCCAATGATTCGGCTTTTTCCTGTGTTGTGCGCGTCAGCACCTGCCGCTGACGATTCTGTACATCGAGTTGCTGGGCAAGCTGACCTGCAAGCATTACGTCGTTGGTAGTCAATAAATCCAGTGCGGCCAGTGCGGACTCAAGTCGGCCTGCCGCATTGAGACGCGGCCCGAGGATGAATCCAATTTGGTCAGCGGTAGTTTTGCCGATGGACATCTCTGCGATATTGGCAAGCGAGTACAGCCCTTGTCGTTTTGTTTCGCGGATTTGTTTCAGGCCGCGTCGGACAAGCACGCGGTTTTCTCCGATCAACGGCACGAGGTCTGCAACCGTGCCGAGTGCTACAAGATCCAGTAAATCAATCAGTGATAAATCTCCGCTCCCAATTAACGCTTCTGCGATTTTGTACGCAACTCCCACGCCTGCCAAATCTTTATCAGCGTAAATATCGCCGGATTGTTTTGGATTGATGATGGCAAAAGCGGGTGGCAATTCGTCGCCGGGGTGATGATGATCTGAAATAACGAGATCCAGCCCAATATCCCGCGCGTGCTGCGCCTCATTCGGGGAACGGATCCCGCAATCCACCGTGATAACCAGTTTGACTCCGTCCGATTTTAGATGATCGAGAGCATCGTTGTTAAGACCATAGCCTTCATCGAATCGATTCGGAATGTAGCCGCGCACATTGGCATGGAGTTGTTGAAGAGCCTGCAGGAGCAGGGCGGTGGCGGTGACGCCGTCCACATCGTAATCGCCNNGTGGTCGAGGTCACGCCGTCCACATCGTAATCGCCATAGATCGCAATTGCCTGCTGATGATCGAGCGAGAAGCGGATGCGGTCAATCACAACATTCATGTTTTTAATTTGAAAAGGATTGGTGTCAAAATTTGCTTCGGCTTTGAGAAAGGCGCGCGCACTGGCATCTGTGGCATAACCCCGGTTGAAAAGAAGTTGTCGTAGAATTGGAGGAAACGCCGCGAGGTTTTCATCGGCCTGCGATGTGAGCTTGGGTTGAATCAGCCAGCGTTTGGATTGCATCATGCCGATTATACGGGAGATTGGTTAATCAAGCAAAGTTGTTGCAAGGAGAACAAAGTTGTATAATGGTTCGGTATTTCAGAACCATTATGGTTCTGCAGTACCGAACCATAATCGTCAACGGGAGAAACGTACATGTATAACCTTGGCCCTAATGAAAAAACATCCACCGTGATGTTTTATTCTCAAAATGCTTTTATGCGCGGCGATCTGGTGACTCGGGAGAATGTGCGCGTCAGCATTTGGTTAAGAACGCAGGGCGTGCCGAATTACATTCATTTGTTGAAAGCGCAGGTTCTGCTCTTTAGCGGAACGCCGCCGAAATCTGTTGCATACAGCGAACTCTATTTTCCAACCACGGAAATTATCGCTTTTCATCTCGCACCGCCGCTGACCGACCCGCCGGACTATGATCCGAACGAGGCCAACCGCACCATGACGAACGTCAATTTATTGCTCGGCGCATTTGTTGTAAAAGGGAAACTTCGCATCTCGACCCACACGGATCTCGCAACCAGCATCGAGGTTGGGCGCGCCTCATGGCTGTCCGTTTATGACGCTGATATCGCGAATCCGTTTCTGGCACAGATGCCGCCCATCCATGTGCCGATGATGCTGGTGCGTCCCGATGTGATGACCTTTGGGTTGTAGGTTTGACGGACAAAAAATATTAGAGGCCGCTGGCGGCCTCTAATATTTTTATTCACTCGCCTTACGCGTGCGCCGCGACTCTCCGTATCATCCTTTTGGGGGAATGAAAGAATATCAAAATCAAATATAATTTGGAAAGTTTGTAATTCTGCAAACACCTGCCAAAGAGAGGAGAAGTTATGAAACACATGCGATGGATGTTTTACATGTGCATGGCGCTGATGGTTTTGCTGGCGGCCTGCACACCATCCAGCACGCCGACTTCGACTGGACCCTCGGTTACATCTGTGCCGGTCACGTCTGCGCCGGTAACGGCTCCGCCAACCGCAGCGCCAACAACCGTACCGCTTGATCTGACGGGCCCGCCGATGCAGGTCGGTTCGAGTTATTTATACTTTGATGGGACTCTGCTGGTTGCGGTGCCGGGCGGTCCATTTATTATGGGACATGGCGGTTCGGATGATCCCGAGCATACCGTCACGCTCAGCGATTTTTGGATCTACAGCACGAAAGTCACCAACCGCGAATTCCAGCAATGTGTGGCGATGGGCAAATGCACTCCGCCTGATTTGCAAGATAACCTGGGTTACAGTGATTTCGAGCGGCAAAGTGATCCAGTGGTCGGTGTGACGTGGGCGCAGGGCGAAGCGTATTGCGAATATGCCAATGGTCAATTGCCGACCGAGGCGCAATGGGAAAAGGCCGCGCGCGGCCCGGATGGGTATATCTACCCATGGGGCAATGGCCTGCCTGCGGCTAATCTGTTGAACTTCAACAACAATATTGGCAGCACAAGCAACGTGATCAATTACCCGCCAGGCAAAAGTTATTACGACGCGCTCGATATGGAAGGCAACGTCTATGAGTGGGTTTACGATTGGTATGATCCGCTATATTATCACAGCGGCCCGGCTCAAGACCCGCTTGGACCGACTGCTGGCGTCGGCGGACAACGCTCGGTGCGCTCTGCTGGTTATAGGAGCAACGGCGATCAGATCCAGGCTTCGGCGCGCTTCCATAGACTGCCCCGAGATCATGCCCGCGATCTGGGTTTTCGTTGTGTGGTGAAAGATCCGTTTGATTTCGCACCAATGTGTCAATTGACAGCCTTGATTGGCGGTAATCTGAACGGAAGTTCCGGCTCGTCCGGTGGAACTTGCCAAATGAATTTGAACGTCTCGGTGAATTATTCAGGCTGTGGTTCATCTACTACAGCCACGATAACGTTCGATGATAGTTCAAATCCTGATCCAAACGCCAACATCACGGGTACCAGCAGTTGCACTTCGATCTCGCCTGGAAACCACTATGCAAAGTATTCATGCGGCTCGATCCCATCGAGCGGATTCAGCGTTGGGATCGATTCGAAATGTCCCTCTGCCTCGCCGCCGACTCCCACTTGCCCGGCTCATTACAAGCTGACGGGTGGCGCATGCGTTTGGGATGGGAGCGGAACAGCAGGACAGCAGTGCCCGGCGGGAGCTCAATATGACTCGACGAATCAATGTTGCGCGTCCGTACCCGGCACCGGTGCGAACTTCCCAGCCTGCCCGGCAGGGACATTTTTCCAGAATGTCAACGGCATGAATGAATGTGAACCAAGCGCAGGTATAGGAGGCGTAGCACCAGCCAGCGCGAGCGTGGATCAACAAACATGCCCCAAAACGACAGGAGGCGGCCCATCATGCCCATCTGGGCAAACGCAAGTTTGTAATAACTATGGTTGTGTCTGCCGTTGAAATCCAGTCCTCGCCTTATGGCGAGGACTTTTTGTTTGCGAGAGCGGTAATCTATATTTGATTAAGGGGCGGCCGTTGCTGTAGAACAAAATACGCATGATTTGCCTGTCGTCAGGATTGTGAAACTCACATCCACAATCTGGTTATTATTGTGAACCATCGTGTTGGGATTCGAAGCATCTGTCTGGAGTACAGCATCCAATTGCGTGCCTGGAAGGGTGGCTAAATTGACGGAAGGGTTTATATTTTGACTGAGGGAAATTACCAAATGGCTGGATTTGCCCGCTGGGACCGGGGCAGACACTAATTGTGGTCCAAATTGTGCTTGTCCTGATCTTCCTATTTTTTGAAGATAGAGTACGATCCAGCCTGCTTGAGCCGCTGTAACGGAGTCAATCGTCAGGCTGTTATTGACAATGAATTGATCGCTCACAGTGATTAGATTGCTGGCGTTGGGATTTGAATCACTGCTGTGGACTACGGGGCCGGTTGGCGTTGGCGTTGCCTTGGGCGCGGCAGGCGTACTTGTGTTTTTACTGACTGCCTTTGGTGTGGATATAGATGTCGGCACAGTCAACGTGTCGGCAGGAGAAATAGGCGTCGAGGTTGCAGTCTGGCAAGCCGCGAGTAGAAGAATCAAAAGCAATGCAAAATGTAAGTGCTTCATAGCAAACTCTTTTTCTTTTTGAGAATATTGGATATTGCGACAAAATACGGTCCATCAATTTTATGCGCTCGCTCCGGTTTTAATTTTTTCCCGCCCTGCTTCAATTCTTATTGCCGCAAAAATACTGATCTCGTACAAGATGATCAGCGGCACCATCACGGTCAGCGGCGCGACAATGGGATCGGAGACCGGCGTGATGATCTCCGCAAACACGAACAGCAGAAAATACGCGATGCGTCGTTGTGTGCGGAGAATGCGAGAGTTCAGAATTCGTAATCGAACGAGGATGACTAATAAGGTCGGGAGTTGAAACGCCAGTCCGCATGCCAGCATGAAGAAAGTGACGAAGGAAATATAATCGTCCGCGGCGGGCAGGAACTGAACTTCATTCGGAAAGAGTTCAATCAAAACACGGATCATGCCCCACAGCAAATAATAACCGAACAACGAACCGAGGACAAATAAAATAAACGCGCTGACCAGCGGCGTGAAGATGAGTTGACGTTCCTCATCTTTTAAGCCAGGCACAACAAAGCGATATAAGTGATATGCCCATACCGGAAAGGCGATCACAATTCCAGTGTAGAGGGCGATACGCCATTTGATCATGAAGCCGTCCATCAAGCCAAAGGCCCGAAGCTGTAATCCGCCGGACGGCAAAAGCAATAGTTTAAGGATCGGATCCGAAAAGAAGAACGCGACCGCGGTGACGAGAACAATCGCCGCGGCCGACCAAAGGATTCGCATTCGCAATTCCTCAAGATGATCGAAGAGACTCATTTTCTTTTCAGACGTCATGGCAAGACCGGAATTCGCTCATTAATAACAACAGATTGATTGGAGATAACGATAAAGAATTTACCGCGAAGACCGCCAATAAAATTCGCGCACTTCGCGGTGAATGATCTTCTTCGGCACGGCTATGACTGCGCCTGGAATGAGTTGCCGCACTTATTGCAGAAGAGGGCATCCTGCGAGTTGGGCGATCCGCATTTGGTGCAGAATTTTTTATCGTCAGCCGGAATGGATTGCGCTGGGGCGGGCTTACCAATTGTATTTGCCTGTTCCTCACGGTCGCGCGCTTCGTTCATACCTTCGCGCAGTGCACTCGTCATTTCTTGTGAACCTTTGCGAAATTCAGTGATGGAGCGTCCTACCCAGCGTCCAATCTCGGGCAGACGCTTCGGCCCGAAGATGATCAGGGCCACGATGATGATCACCGCAATATGCCACGGTTGTAAACCAAAGAACATTTTAGCCTCCTTAAAAGAATGGATGAATTTTACCGCACAAAGATTAACTCTGGCTAAAGGTAAAGGCAATTAGGGTTCTCTGGGAATCGCCATGATTAAATCTGTTGGACACGGATACATAGATGAGCACGAAAAAACGGATTTTTCAAGGCCTTTTCTGTGTAAATCCGTGACATCCGTGTGCAGAATCACATCAACTCATAAAGAGCCGCGATGATTAGAGTTAAAAGCAAACCTCTAACGGGATATAATTTCGTTGCATATCATTTCTTCACAGCAAAACATGCAGAGAACAAAATGAAACGATTAATCTTTATTGCTTCAATCATCTTCTTAGTAAGCGCATGCGTTCGATCTACCGCGCCCACGCCGACCCTGACTGAAATTCCGCCAACGCCAACCACGACGCCGGTCAAGGTTGCGCCGCCCCCGATTCAAATCGGTGCGAGCGATCTTTATGTGGATGGAACCACTCTGGTCGCTGTTCCTTCCGGGACGTTCACCATGGGCGATCCAAAAGGCAAGGATAATCTGCAGCATCAGGTCACGCTTGGCGATTATTGGATTTACAGCACCAAGGTCACGAACATACAATATAAATTTTGTTTCGACGCGGGGTATTGCACCGCGCCCGATGAGAACGATAATCCGAACTTCGGCGATCCGCTGCATGGCAGTGAACCGGTCGTCGGCGTGACCTATGCTCAAGCTGCGTCGTATTGCGGCTTTGTGCGTGCGCGGCTGCCCACCGAAGCCGAATGGGAGAAAGCCGCACGCGGCCCGGATGGGAACATCTATCCGTGGGGAAATGATAAACCCACCTGCGATCTGTTGAGCTTCGGCCAATGCGGTCGCGGCTTAACTTCGGTGACAAAATATCCAGGCGGAAAAAGTGTTTACGGCGCGTTCGACATGGAAGGCAACGCTTTTGAATGGGTCGCGGATTGGTACGACGCGAATTATTATGCCGCTTCTCCATCGAACGATCCGCTCGGACCCCAGAGCGGCGACCAGCGCGTGATTCGTTCCGCCGCGTTCGATACCGATGCTTATCTGCTTGACTCGGCGCGTCGCTCCTCCGCCGATCCGGCCAGCCATACGAATGAACTTTCCTTCCGCTGTGCGGTGGACGATTACAACCTGACCTATTTTGCTCCCTATTGCCAGTCGGTTTCTGCGGTCAATGATGCTTCAAGCGTTTCCTCGATTTGTCCTGTTCTTTCAATTACGACCCAGCAAAGCTGTAAGAACCATTCCACTTATGTGACCTTCAATGATGATCACCCCGGCGATTTGAAGGCCGGCGTTGGCGGCATTGCCAATTGCGCATTGATCAGCGGCGCGCCCGGCTCGTATCCGCAGGCGTATCAATGCGCGTCTCAAACCACCGCGGTGATGAATTCAAGTTGTACGTTCACCGGCGTGGAAAATGCAGCCTGCGCCGCGCACTTTTTGCTCGATCCATCCACCGGACTTTGCAAATGGGATGGGAGTGTTACATTTGGCAATCAATGTCTGCCCGCTTACAATTATGATCCGCTCGATAAATGCTGCCGCGTGGTGCCCGGCACGGGCGTAAGTTATCCTGCCTGCCCGGCGGGAACATCTTATACCGAAGACATACCGAACCATTATATCTGTCTTCCGGCTTCGATTTCGAACACCGTCACGCAACAAAGCGCGGCGGTGGATCCATCGAAGGCTTGCACTGTTCAAGGTGTTAATAAGTGCAAGTTGAATTCCACGATTTGCGCTCAAACATTTGATTCATTTTGTCCCACGTTTTGTAC
>PLNY01000463.1 GCA_003141915.1 Anaerolineae bacterium
TCAGGGTTGGGACTCGCCATTTCGAAGTCGATTATCGAAGCGCATGGCGGCCGGATTTGGGCTGAAAGCGCAGCAGGCGATGGGACAGCCATCGTCTTTATATTACCTGCAATCAAAAAATCTAACGGCAATTTGTAAACTGAAGGATAAAACTCTCCAAATTGCACTTATATTAAAAAAAGGAATATCAAATGAAAAATTTTCTCTTGGTGATGATCGTTTCTATTTTTTTGCTNNTGCTGACCGCCTGTTCCTCAACTGCATCCAGTAATACGAGTAACAGCCGACGAACGCCTGTTGCTCAAATTCCAATTCAGCCAAGCCAATCTCAACCTTCTGCTACCGTGCAGCCGCCCGTTGCTGACACTTCAACATCCATACCTGCTTTGACGGCAACACCTACATCCTCGTCTGATGTGACTGTTACGCCGACTTCTACAGCAGATCCTTCCCAGCCTGCTGATTTGGATGTCTTAAGCAGCCAAGGCTATGCTCTGAACGATGGGTTTTACATTGTGGGCGAACTGCTAAACAATACCGCTACGCCGATGGGCAATATAAACATCCTGGCAACGTATTATTATCAGCTCGTCGGCAAACCCACAGTGGTCGGGACAGAGAATGGAAGCACCATGTTGGCTGTGATTCCTGCCTACGGCAAGGCGCCTTTCGTCGTCGGTCCTTTCCAGATGACGACGAACAAGGCCGGCCCGGTTACCTGGTACGATTTACATGAAACCGGCCAGGCCGGAACACTTCCCAGGCAGGACCTCGTTGTACAGGAAGGCTCCAACTCCTATTCCGCCGGCAGTTGGTTATATGTCCGAGGCGAAATACTAAACACTGGAAAGACAGATGCAAAGTTTGTAAAAGTGATCGTCACGTTGTACAACCAGGACGGAACGATCATCGGCGCGATTTCCACGTATACGAATCCAAGCAATATTCCCGCCGGAGGGTATGCGCCTTTCTCAGCCTCCACCGAATATTGGCCAGGCTTCGATCACTTTACCGTGCAAGTTCAGGGTCAATAAGCGTGACCTGCTGAAAAAAGTACGGTATAATTCCGCCCGCTCTGACGCCCAAAGGGTGCGTTGGCAATGGAGAGGTCGCGTAGCTTGGTTTAGCGCGCACGCCTGGAGAGCGTGTTTCCCGCAAGGGAACGCGGGTTCAAATCCCGCCCTCTCCGCTGGATAAAAAAACGTTCCTGACAAAATGGGAACGTTTTTTATTTTGAGAATATCACCTCTCTTGTACGTTATGGATTCAAACTAATGAGGTAAGCGATCACATCTGCGATCTGTTGCTGCGTCAGCGCATTTCTATCTCCCCATGGTGGCATTGTATTAATTGGGCCAGGCCCGGCGGGTGTCGAACCATGTTGGATGAACAGGTCAAGATTTGTAACAAAGGTCAGGTGATCCGAATTTTTGAGCGCTGGGTTGATTGGATTGAGCGCTGGGCACGATCCAGCATCAGAACCGGGATTTGGAATGCCGCCTTTACCTTCAGCATTATGGCACGTAACACAATTAGCGGCGAATATTTGCGCGCCCGAATTTGGATCGCCGGTCAAGTTGATTGCATCGCCCGGCCCACCGAGGTTGGATGGACGCGGCACGCCGGATGATGCTACGCTCGCTGTCGTAGGAGTAGCGGCGGCCATCGTTATTACCAATGTAGAAGTCACCGATGCCGTGTTTCCGGATACTCCCGAGGGAGGCGTTCCCGTTAATGAAGATGAAACAAGATTTATCGGCGTGGATGATGCGAGCGCAATCTGCGTTGGAGCGAGGCTCATGAAATGAGTCGCAGTTGGCGCAACTGGATGAGTCGAGATAGGCAATGTGGCAGGCACCAACGATGGGATTGAAGTCCGCGAAACAATTGGCACAGATGCGTTACAGTTATTCAAGGAAAAGCCGCATCCAGATAATGTAACAAAGGAAACCCAGCCCACAATGACAACAATAAACGCAATGATTACACCGTAGAATACTTTTCGAAAATCATCCATGCTCCCTCCCTATTTCAAAGTGCGGACAAAGTTGACCACATCCCAACGCTCACGCACGGTCAGGTTCTCATTGAGCGCAGGCATGAAGCCAGGGATTCCATTTGTGATCGTCAAGAAAATAGCCCCGTCGCTCAAGAACTGAACAGCGGGACTGGTCAGATCAGCAGGCTTATTGTGCAAGAACGAGGCGACTGTCCCATCGCCTTTTCCTCCCAACCCATGACAAACTGAGCAGTTGACTTGGAAAAGTTCCGCTCCACGCGCCAGCGATGCCTGATCCGCCAGAACGGGATTCTTCGGCGCGCCCTCGTTCGGGATGAAGGCCGGCCCCTCGATCGGAATCGATTCGGTCGCGACCGGAAGCGGATGCTCCATTTGCTGCATCGCCGGGGAAAGTCCCATGAAACTGACCCACTGAATCTTAATAACATCATAGGTAAAGAGCATCGTGATTCCAAATAGAACCAGAACAACTGCAAAGACCACCCCCAGGCGTTTAAGGATTACATTCCAACTGGTGCTCATAGTTGACGCGCCTCCGCCGGCTCCACAGATTTAGCACCCAATTTTGTCAGTGCATCCACAAACTTCTTTTGCTCATCTTTTGGGCAACTGAACAATACAGCGATTCTGCCATCACTGATGTCAGGAACATATTCTTTCGGAGTGTAAGAGGGAAAGCCACTATCCACCAACATGCCAAGGAAGGCGAAGCCCATTAAGCCAAGCATGGTCATCTCAAAAATAATGATCAATAGCTGTGGCCAAGGATAAACCGGCTGTCCGCCAGCATCTAGGGGAAATAAATATGGTATTCCCCAAACGAAGAAGACGGCCAATAGCAATCCAAGGAACGCGCCTGCCAATGCGATCTGCCCAACGCGGGTAACGGCTGATGGACGTTCCAAAATGGCTGGCCTGATCGGGATGCCCGAAATAACATTCATATTTTCATCTGCGACGCCCAGTTCATGTAGCTTGTGAATACCGTCAGCCGCAGGTTCAATATCTTCGAACACTGCCAAAAGTGTATTGGAAACAGACATTCGTAAACTCCTTCCGCCTTAATCAATTTCACTTATGGTCGGAATCCTGGCTTTACCGATCTTGCGCAGGATATGACCTTCCTGACCCTCCTGCACTTCCCAGGCCGGGATCAATGGAAGGATTCTCGAAGCCGCAAAGTAAAGCAGAAGGAACAAGGCAAAGGTTCCGATGGTAAGTATGATTTCGACTCTTGGAATATAGCTGTGCCAAGTGAAGGGCATGCGGTTAATTGTCAGCATCTCGGGAACGATAATGTAGCGCTCGGTGTACATGCCGACATTGATCAGAATGCCAACCAGTGCCATCAGCCAGGGAGTCTGCCTCCATTTCTTTCTCCACAAAATTGACCATGGCACGACGATGTTACAGAACAACATAAGGTACCACAGCCACCATTGCGGACCAGTCTGAACAAAAAGATTCAAGATCTTTTCCCATTTATCGCCGCCATACCACGAAACGATATAATCGTTGAAGTAAAAATAAGCCCATATCATGGATATGATCAACAGCATTTTGCCAACCGTATCAAAATGCTCCGGGCGAAGAAAGTATTTCATGTTCTTCATGGTGGAGCGGACTAAAAAAAGTACTATCGGCACTGCCGCCACACCCGACAGCAAAGCCCCGGAGACAAAGTACGGCCCAAAGACGGAAGAAGACCAACCGGGTCGGATTGCCATCGCGAAATCCCATGCCACGATCGTGTGCACTGAGAACGCCACCGGGATGATCGCAAAGGCAAAGATGTTCATTGCCAAATGCAGATTCTTCCACTCGCCTTCTGTGCCGCGGAAACCAATCGCGAGGATCTTGTAAAAAGTTTTGACCCAGCCTTTGGAACGGTCACGTACCATCGCCAGGTCCGGGATGAGCGGCAGGAAGAGATATAGCGAGCTGCAAATCAGATACGTGGTGATCGCCATAAAATCCCACATCAACGGCGAGTGAAAATCGGGCCAGATGGTGCGTTCATTCGGGTACGGAATCATCCAATAAGCAAGCCAGACGCGTCCCATGTGCATGAAAACACTGAGACCAGCATTAACTATGGCGAAGGCGGTCATCAATTCCGCCACGCGTGTGAACGGGCGTCTGCTCTCAATCTTCAAAACACGCAGGATCGCCGAAGTAAGTGTGCCAGAGTGGCTGATTCCAATCCAGTAAACAAAATTAACCAGAAAGACTCCCCAGTAGACAGGACGGTCATCGCCAGATACGCCCAAGCCTTGCATGATCAGGTAATACCATGCATATCCCAGGCAGGTCACAACGATGAACGCCAAGATAGTCACAACTGTCCAATATTTCCATGTGGCAGTATGCATCGAATCCAGCACCATGGTGTTCATGTCACCGCGAGGCATGGGGTCATGCATTAAATGTTCTTTTGGATCTTCCATTTCCTCCGGACGAAGACGAGGTAATGCCTTTGCGATTGCGCTCATTAAGCTCCTCCAGCCAGATAAGTTACGTGAGGTATGGTGCCAAGGTCCTCCAATAAATGACCGGCGCGGCTAGTGACAGCGGCTTGGCTAACCTGGGTGGTCGGATCATCAATTCGTCCAAAGGTGATGGCGCTCGCCGGGCAGGCTTGCGCGCAAGCGGGAACCACCTCCCCATCGCGGATCTCGCGATTCTCCGACTCCGCTGTATCTTCTGTGTGACGAATGCGCTGAATGCAGAACGTGCATTTTTCCATCACGCCGCGTCGACGCACGGTCACATCCGGATTGAGATGATTCTGAAGAGTCACCAACTCAGGGCGTTGACGAGCATCCTGATAATCGCGCCAGTTGAAAGTCCGCGCTTGATACGGACAGTTATTCGCACAATAACGCGTGCCAATGCAACGGTTATAAACCTGCAAATTCAAATCTTCCGACTCGCTATGCACAGAAGCATAGACTGGGCAGACCGGTTCGCACGGCGCTTTGTGACATTGCTGGCACATCACCGGCTGATACGATGTCATCTTGATATCTGGAAAGCTTCCGCTCCAAAAACGTTCGATGCGGATCCATTGCATATTTCTGCCATAGCCTGCATCCACTTCACCCACAAAGGGAACATTATTTTCCATGGAGCAAGCCGCCACGCAAGCCTGGCAACCGGTGCATAAATCCTGGTCAATGACCATGCCCCATTTGCCTTGCGCATCCTGACTCATGTTCATCTTAACGGGAGAATTTAAATCATTCGCCATAAATTATCTCTCCTATGGTTGTTGTCCAAAATTTTCATAAACGCCAATGACACCCTCTAATCGCGACAGCTGACGCTTCTTTCCGGTTTTCTTGATACTGACCTTCATGGACGCGAAAGCAAGATCGCCCGCCTCATTGGTTGCATTGCTCAACAGGTCAAACGGATTGACGCCACGTCCTTGTGCAAATTGTCCATAAGCGGTATGCCCCTGACCAAAGGGCATGGCAATCGTATCGGGACGAATGGCCGGATACTTATAAACGGAAGCCTCCACTGAACCCGCATCGCTCGAAATCAAGACGACATCATCGTTATCAACGCCCAATTGAGCGGCAGTATCAGGATTGATCTCGACCCATGAATTCCACACTACGGTTGTGGTTGGATCAGGGATTTCCTGAAGCCATGGTTTATTCGCGCCCGCTTCCGCCATCACAGGTTCAACGAACGGAACAAAATAAAGTTCGCCATCGCCAACGAATTGCGCGGGAGTTGCATTGAATGTTTTATTCAGCGCGTTGGATGCAGACGGAGCCACACGATCATCGCTTGTTTTCCACCAGCCTCCATTTTGTTGGAAATAAGCAGTAAACGTATTGATCTCCGCGGCAGAGAAAAATCCATCGGTATTACCAAGCAAACCTTTTAGTTGACTTTGGATATATTCCAGTTCATCCTTAAACTTCAAAGCAGAAGCCAATGTGCCTCCGGCTTTTTGCGCGGCGGCTAATAAAACATCAGCGGTAGCGCGTGCATCATAAAATATCTGAGGCACTGCGCCATCTGCGGTGTAAACGCCGGAGACAACCGGCTGCGCGCCGGAAAGCGTAGATGAACCTGCGCCCGCCGCGACTTTTTGATAACCCCACGATTCAAGTCCATGCTTATCGGGGAAAATATAATCGGCTTGAACCGCAGTTTCATCCGGGAAGGTTGCGAATGAAACAATCTGCGGCACATTCTTGAATGCGTCTCTCAATGCAATTGACTTGGGAAGTTCAAATAATGGATTGACGCCATGCACGAATAAAACCTTGATACTGCCCGATTGAAGCTTGGCAACAAAGTCATCCATTTCCCTGATGCTTGCTGGACGATGATATTCATCGGCAAGCGGCGCAAGCGGTGACAGGAACACGCCGCCATCTTTGCCAATATTATTTACAAGCGCATTTAACGTCAGCACGGCCTCGGCAGTTTGCAATCCGTTGCTTTGTCCCAATGCCGCGCCGCCGGAAATCGCCAACGGATGAGCCGAACCAGCAAACATATTTGCCAATCGCTTCAATGTATCCAGCGTAACACCGGAGACATTGGCGATGCTGTTCACATCCACATTGGAATAAGCGGCTGGTAGAGAAGCGCCGCTCGCTGTAACCATGAGACTGCCAAGCGCCAACGCGACCAATCCTTCGGTACCCGGGGTAATCGGAATCCATTCATCGGCTTTTGCACCGGTCTGTGACATGCGCGCTTCGAATTGAACGAAGTACCCGCGCTGATTTGGATTTCTGCGCCGCAGGCTGGAATATCCACGCGTCTGCGCGACCGGAGAGAGCCAGGTCTCAAGAAAATTCGCGCCGAACGAAAAAACCAAATCTGCATTGCCAATATCAAAGAATGGTAAGCCCGATTGACCAAGCAAATCGTTCGCAGCCTGCATCAATGTGGTACGCGCTTCGAACATGCCCAGCGCACCGAATCGAATCGGAGCCGGGGCATTGATCGCTTTGGTCAGATCCGTTATCAGATCAAAGAGATGATCGGGAGCCATGCCCATGAGAAAAGCAATTTCATTGGGCTGGTTCTTGCTCAACGCATCAGCGACAACCTGTATTGCATCATCCCAACTCATATTTGATTCTACGTTCTGATTATCGGAGCCATATAAACTTTGTCCGCGCGAATGTTTGATCGGGCCGCGCACACGCTGGGGATTGTAGAGTCCTTCCAAAGTCGCCTGACCGCGCGCACACGTCTTTCCAAGATTGACCGGATTGTTCGGGTTGCCTTCCACTTTAATCGCACGCCCTTGATAAGTACGCGCGATCAAACCGCATCCCGCAGAACATTCCCGGCATGTGGTTGCATAATACGTGCTCAGTCCGTTATATGTATACTCCGGCATTTTGGTATATGGCTCACGCTGCACAAGGCGCGCAGCTGGGCCACAGCCGGTCAATACTGCAGTGGTTGCCGCGCCGACACCAGCCAGTTTAAGAAAATCGCGCCGGGAAATCTTATCGCTCATAATAATATGTTCCTTTCACCCGGTTCAATAATGACACGTACTGCAATCCGTGAGCTTGATGCGCTCTTCAGCGAGACTGGCCGCCACCGCCGGATCATTGGTCGGATTGTTTTGAGCATTATCTTCCGTCTTCGACCGATGGCAGTTCAAACACCAGCCCATGTTGATTACCTGCGGGGTTTGATAAACGGTCATCTTGCTTACATCGCCGTGACAAGTCTCGCAATTCAATCCCGCGGCAATATGCGGGCGATGCACAAAGTGAACGAAATCCGGAATCCACATCACTGGTACCCATTGCAGAGGCGTGTTATTCTGAACGGCCTGAACGAGTGGAACTAATTTAGGACTTGTTTTGGTTATGTCCAACTGTTGATGGCATCCCCAGCATTTCGTAATCGTCGGCAAACCCGGCGAAGGTCCGCGCAACGCACCCGGATGGCAATAAAGACATGGAATTTTCAAAACCCCAACATGGATATTATGCGGAAAATCAATCGGCTGTTGCGGGGTCTTTTGCGTCTGAGCAATGCCCCATACCGCGCCGCTTAAGAGGGCAAGGAACACAATCAAAACTCCCACTCGCCCGAGCGGCTGGTTTAGCGCATTGAAGAAACTTTTGATCATAGACGCTCCTAAGATCGAAGATAACTTACAAACAAACCTTGCGAAGATGGAATCATTCGCAAGGTTTGTTTTATGAAACTCAGAATAATTTTAAAGCAACATGCCAACCATAGATTGAGCAGGAGCAAAGGTGCTTCCCTGCAAAATTAGAAGAGAAATTACCTTGGGGCCATGGAGACTCACTCTTATCTCCAAGGTTGATCCTAACTCGAAGAACATGCGGGCGATTATACTGCAAAAATATGGTCAAGTACATACAAAATGTACGATTTCAAAAATTGTCTCTATGATATACTTTAAAATTATTGTCTATGACAAAAAAGCACTTGCAGATTCTGCTTCCAGTTATCATTGTTGGGATTGGAATATTGTTGGCACTGACCGCCTCTTCGTTTGCATCTTTTCCTGTTCAAAGATTGGGCAGCGCCGCAATTGCAAATTTAACTCCTACTCCAACGTTTTCAGCAAAGTCGGCTTCACAGGCCGGCTCAACAGATTGGATCACGTTGATGGGAGTCATCATTGTATTGATCGTTGTACTGCCGGTATTAATCCGGCGTTCGACATGGACGAAATAACTTATCGTTACTCTTTTCACTTCCAATTCTTGGCCATGTCAATTCGTTCGCCCAGCGGCGGATGCGAATAAAACAAGAATACCACCCACTTCTCCGGATCCACCTCACCCAAATTTTGATTCGCTAAACGAATCATCGCTGAGGCAAACGCCTCGCTTCTGCCCGTGGCTTGCAATGAATATTCATCCGCCATGCGCTCGCGCCAGCGCGAGATGGCATTCTCCAGCGGCATCATGATCAAGCCATAAGCGCCGAGCGCCAACTCGAGCGCGGGGAAAGCGGCGACATCTGCGACGCCGGTAAAGCCCCAAAGATGAATCGCCCAATTCAACGCCAATGATGCAAGATACAAGCCGATCAAGGTTGTAAGCGTGCCAAGGGCGATAAGGAGCGGAATATCTTTATGGACGTGATGCCCCAATTCATGAGCCAGCACCGATTCAATTTCATCGGGAGTGAATTCATTGATGAGCGTATCGCCCAGCACAATCCGGCGTGTGTTGCCGATGCCGGTCAACGCGGCGTTCGCGGACTTGGTGCGGCGCGACATATCGAACTTGAACACGCCCTTGACCTTGGCGTTCGCGCGGTCCGCCAGCTTCATCAAGCGATCCGCCAAATCTTTATGTTCATCGCCAAGCGGAATAAATTTATTGAAGATGGGCATGATGAGAATCGGCGCGAGGTTGGAAAGCAAAACGTTAAAGATCAATAACGCGCCTGCGGTCCACAACCACCAGGTCGTCGAAAAGGCGCGCAGAAAAGCATATAACATTTCCAGCACGATCAAACCAATCGGCGCGCCGACCGCCATCCCTTTGAGCTGATCGAGTATCCAATCTTTCAACGATTGCGTGGATTGATCGAAGCGATGCGGCAAGACAAAACCTTCGTAATAACCAAGCGGCAGGTTCAACACAAAATAAATTCCGCCGTAGACCAACACAAAGAGCGGAACAATCAGCCATTGACTCGTTGTAAAGCCATCCAGCCAGTTGCGCAGAAGAATCGTCCAGCCGAAGAGGAGCCAGGCTAAGGCGTAGACTCCGGTAAAGGTGGTGTCCACCAGCCAAAGTCGGCGCGTGATGCGTGAATATTCTTTGGCTTTCGTTTGTCGTTCGGGATCAATAGTAGTCATAAATTCCTTTCGTCAAAGACATGTCGTTGCGAGGAGCGTAGCGACGTGGCAATCTCAGCTAATCCTCCAACAATCAATTGCATAAAAACGGAAGATTGCCACGACCCCTTCGGGGTCTCGCAATGACATTTGTTATTTTACTTGTTCCGCCGCAAGATGGGCAATGACATCATCCGTCGTCATCACCTGACCGTATGATTTCAGCGCGGCAAGAAACGCCTTGTGGACCTGCTCGGCGGGAATGACCGTATCGCCATATTTCAAATCACGCGTGGCGCAGGCATCTTCGGCAACGATGACCTGAAAGCCGAAGTCCGACGCGGCGCGGGCAGTGGCATCGACGCACATGTGAGTCATCATGCCGGTGATGATGACGCGCTCGCTGTTCCAATTCTTTAACAGCTCAAGCAGATTCGTTTCGCGGAACGAATTGGGATAATGTTTGATGACCAGCGGCTCGCCTTCGAAGTGCGCCACAGAATCGTGAATGTCACAACCATCGGTGCCGCGGATGAAGAAGGTCGCATCCGGCTTGATGGCAACATGCTGAATATGGACATGTTTTTGATCATGCTCGCGGAAGCATTGAAGCAATTCGTAGGCTTTCCTGGCGGCATCCAGCGGCTTGACCAATTCCATCCGTCCGCCGGGGAAATAATCTTTTTGAATATCAATGAGAAGCAAACCAGTTTTCATTAGACTCCTTGTAACTCGTACGATGATAATATTGTAAACGGTTTTTATGTTTGTATATAAGGGTATTGGGGAATGGAAGCATAATTCGGATCAGCAATATATTCAACCTTAAATCATAGTTAGCGNNGGTTCAACCTTAAGAATGCTGGGATCATAGTTAGCGGCGTGATAGTCTGGGTATCTCCCACCGCCATATTCAAATTACTCATGGAAAAATCAGCCGATTTTCCCGAAAAACATGCAAATGGCAAAAATGAAACCAAACGCCTGCGCCCTATCCACGTGCAGGCCGAAGTCAACGCCGCCAATGCGCTGGCCGCCGATAACACTCCGTGTTAATTCGATTAACACGGAGTGTTGTTTTGCTTAACACGGAATGTTAATTCAATTAACACGGTGTGTTATTCTACTTAACACGGCGGGTTCTTCCACTTAACATGGTGTGCAACTGGATTAACACGCCATGTGATGCTATAATAAATACAGTAACAAGCGCAAGGGATTTTTAACGTTACAGCGCCCAACCCCAAAATCAATTTAGAAGTTATGTGAACTGTCCGACAGCAACTGGTGGATGGTCAATTGCTGTTAAGTGCCAACCGACAACCCAAAAGTTTTGCGGCTCACTTTTGAGCAGCCGCCGGTTGTGCCCGTGATAGCGCGAGGAGAAAAATGAACACAAAGCAATATGTCATATCCATTGGTTTCTTTATATTTTGCATATTGGTTACAAGTTGCAGTCCCGCTGTATCAACCATGCCAACTGCGACCAATATAC
This sequence comes from Anaerolineae bacterium, assembly GCA_003141915.1. Taxonomy (GTDB): domain Bacteria; phylum Chloroflexota; class Anaerolineae; order Anaerolineales; family Villigracilaceae; genus Fen-1038. Next base: position 11,341 of record PLNY01000463.1, read on the forward strand.
CTTCTACGGAAACGCCAATCTCGTCTCCTACTACTCTGCCAACTCCCACTGCAATTCCCGGAAGCAACAATCCCATAACAGTGGGAGACTTTAAATTTCAG